>CAZEKU010000001.1:0-20791 GCA_964512935.1 uncultured Oscillospiraceae bacterium
TATATGTTTCCGAAAACGCAGTCGGAAAAGGAATAGGAACTTTGCTTTATAAAAGCCTTTTATCAATTTTAGAAAAACAGAATCTTTGTATTTGCACAGCACTTATAACATACGGAAACAAAGCCTCTGTTAAAATGCACGAAAAACTCGGCTTTGAATATATTGCCGAAAGAAAAAATATCGGCTTTAAATTTGAAGAATGGCAGAGCCTTATAATAATGGAAAAAAAGCTGAACGATTTTTCGGTTCCGCCGAAACCGATAATTTCGATAGGCGATTTGAATTATGAATTTTAAAAAACGGTGGGATTTTCCCACCGTTTTTTGCAATCTTAATAAAAAGTTAATAAATTCCCTACTTTTATCTTAAGCTTTTAACTGCTATTATAGTTTTGGAGGCGATGGAATGTATAATTTGCTCGTTTGTGATGATGACAGAGATATTAGAAATGCGCTGAAGATATATCTTGTAAGCGAGGGCTATAAAATTTTCGAGGCGGAAAACGGAATTGATGCAATAAAAACCGTCGAAAAGGAGGATATTCATCTTATCCTTATGGATATTATGATGCCTAAAATGGACGGTGTTTCCGCAACGGTAAAATTAAGAGAAAAATGTAATGCACCGGTTATTATCCTTACCGCAAAAAGTGAGGATAACGATAAAATACTTGGACTTACAGCAGGTGCGGACGACTATATAACAAAACCCTTTAATCCTTTGGAGGTAATTGCAAGAGTTAAAGCGCAGCTGCGCCGCTATGCCTATCTTGGTGGAATGGAAAAGAAAGAGGGAACTCTTTCGGTTGGAGAAATTGAACTTGACGATGAGGGAAAAAGTGTAAAAATAAGCGGCGAGCCCGTTTCGCTTACGCCTACGGAATTTGATATCCTCAGACTTTTTATTCAAAATCCCGGAAAGGTTTTCTCATCAAAAGAAATTTATTCCGCAGTTTGGAGCAGTGACCCTCTCGGAGCAGAAGGCACAATTGCCGTACATATTCGCCATTTAAGAGAAAAAATCGAAATCGACCCTGCAAATCCGAGATATTTAAAAGTGGTTTGGGGCAAAGGATATAAATTGGAGGGAGAAAGATGAAAAAGCTGTACGGAAGTCTATTTGCAAAGCTACTTGCAGTTGTTATCGTATGTATACTCACGCCGATTTTAATAGGCTGTATCTGCTTTGCAAGCTATGCTTACGATGATGAAATGTATTTTTCCGATAGTACTGTGGAATTTGAGCAAACAAGAGCTGCAAAACGCTTTGTAAACGAAAATCTTGCAGAGGTTAGAGAATATATCTATTGGAATGATATATCCGGACTTGTGGAGGATGAAATATTTTTTGAGCATAGCAATTTTGCATATGTAATTTACGATGAAAACGGAAAAGAAATTGTTTCAACCCTTAAAAAAATCGGTGGACATAAGCCCGAAATTCATCTTCCCGATGATGAAGGCTCCGATGGATATATCCTTATGGTGGAAAATTATCCCGCAGAGGAAGTAACCGTTACCGGAGCACATACTGCGGATTATTATATGAGCGGATACCTTGTAATGCCGATTGAACCTAATTCCGACGGATATAACAAATATGTGGAGTATAAATTTATTTCCGAAAACAAGGATAATTTTATCAATATCGGTATACTTTGCTTTGTAGTATGTGCGCTGCTCTGTCTCTATCTTATATCCGCATCGGGATATAACAGTGACGGTGAGTTTGAACTCCGTGGTTTTAATGCAATGGAAATGGATCTTCTGCTTTTGCTCTATGGTATCGGAGTTTACATTGTGCTTGAATTTATAAGCGGAATATATTGGAGATATTCCGATATTGTTGACGATGTTGCAATTGCAATCAGCTTTTCTGCGCTTACAGCAATGACCCTTGTAACGGTAATGAATATTTCCGCAAACCTTAAAACAAAAAAATGCTGGAAAAACACGATTATTTACCAAACTATATCGCTTCTTGTAAGGTTTATTCGCTGGTTTACAAGAAATATCGGTATTGCATGGAATCTTGCCATTGTGGTATGCGTTTACGGTATTGTGGTATATGTTCTCGGACTTTTCACACTTTTCACACTTCCGTATGAAATATTAAGCCTTTCATTATTTGTGCTTACGGTAATCACCATATTTGCGGGATTTTGCATTGCAATTTGGTTCGGTTCACAGCTTAAAAAGATAAAACTCGGAGGCGAAGCTATCGCAAGAGGCGATTTTGATTATCGAATCAACACCAGAGAGCTTTGGCCTATGTTAAGAGCCCATGCCTATAATCTCAACAGTGCGGCAATGGGAATGTCTAAGGCTGTGGAAGATAGGCTTAAAAGCGAACGCTTTAAAACCGAGCTTATAACAAATGTAAGCCATGACCTTAAAACACCACTCACCTCAATAGTTTCCTATGTGGATCTTCTTAAAAAGGAGAATATAGAAAACGATACCGCAAAAGGATATATCGAGGTAATTGATCGTCAAAGTGCAAAGCTTAAAAAGCTTACGGAGGATCTTGTGGAGGCATCTAAAGCCTCAAGCGGAACAATAAATGTAAACAAGGAGCTTATCAATATCGGTGAGTTCATAAATCAGTCCGTAGCTGAATTTTCCGAAAAGCTTGAATCCGCAGAAATAACTCCGGTAATAACTCAAACAGAAAATGAAATTTTCGTCTGCACTGACGGAAGACTTCTTTGGAGAGTTTTTGATAACCTTATTCAAAACATAGTTAAATATGCACAGCCGGGCACAAGGGCATATTTCGATATTTCCGAAAACGGCGATGATGCAGTGCTCACCGTAAAAAATATTTCAAGAGAACCGCTGAATATGAGTGCGGATGCGCTTATGGAGCGTTTTATAAGGGGCGATGCCTCAAGAAACAGCGAGGGTAACGGTCTCGGACTTTCAATTGCAAAATCGCTGACAGAGCTTTGCGGAGGAAATTTTATACTAACCCTTGATGGAGACCTTTATAAAGTCACCATAACAATTCCAAAAACAGAGTCACCCTCTAAAGAATAAAATAAAACGGGACTTAGATTGAAATAAGTCCCGTTTTTGCTTGTAATAATGCGGTTTATATGATAAAATAATAAATTGTCTTAAATTACATTTGGAGGAGTTTTAATGCCAAGCTTACAAGAAGAAATTTCACGCCGCCGTACATTTGCGATAATTTCGCACCCGGACGCCGGTAAAACTACACTTACGGAAAAATTCCTGCTCTATGGTGGTGCCATTGCACAGGCAGGTGAGGTCAAGGGTAAAAAGGCTAAGGCTGCAACCTCGGACTGGATGGAAATCGAAAAGCAGCGCGGCATTTCGGTAACCTCCTCCGTAATGCAGTTTCAACACAGCGGTTTTTGTATAAATATTCTCGATACCCCCGGACATCAGGACTTTTCGGAGGATACCTACCGTACACTTATGGCTGCGGACTCTGCGGTCATGGTAATTGACGGTGCAAAGGGCGTTGAGCCTCAGACAAGAAAGCTTTTCAAGGTCTGCTCAATGCGCCATATTCCGATTTTTACTTTCATCAACAAAATGGACCGTGAAACTAAGGACCCTTTCGATCTTTGCGAGGAAGTTGAGCGTGAGCTCGGAATTGATACCTACGCAATGAACTGGCCCATAGGCTCCGGTAAGGAGTTTCAGGGTGTATATGACCGTGAAAAACACAGCATACTTTTCTTCGGCGATGAGGGTAAGGGAAGAAGATCTTCCTCCGTTGAAATTGAACTTGATGACCCTGCCGTTGCAGAACATCTCGGTGAAAAGGGATGGGAGCAGATTCGTGACGATGTAGAGCTTCTCGGAGCGGGCAGAGATTTTGATATGGATGCTGTCAGAAACGGAACTTTAAGCCCCGTTTTCTTCGGAAGTGCGCTTACAACCTTCGGTGTAGAGCCCTTCCTTGAGGCATTCCTTAAAATGACAACCTCTCCCCTTGCAAGAGTTTCCGATGAGGGTGAAATAGACCCTATGAGCGAGGATTTTTCCGCATTCGTATTCAAAATCCAGGCAAATATGAACAAAGCACATCGTGACCGACTTGCCTTTATGAGAATTTGCTCGGGCAAATTTGAGCGTGATGCAGAGGTATATCATGTTCAGGGCGGAAAGAAAATGCGCCTTTCACAGCCGCAGCAAATTATGGCTGCAGAGCGTGAAATTGTCGATGAGGCATATGCAGGCGATATAATCGGTGTATTCGATCCGGGCGTTTTCTCAATAGGCGATACAATAACCGTTCCGGGTAAGAAGTTTAAATATTCCGGAATTCCCACCTTTGAACCGGAACATTTTATGTCCGTCCGTCCTAAGGATACCATGAAACGCAAACAGTTCATCAAGGGCATTGAACAGATTGCTCAGGAAGGTGCAATACAGATATTTAAAATTCCGGGCTACGGTTTAGAGGAAGCTATAATCGGCGTTGTAGGTACCCTTCAGTTTGATGTATTCCGCTACCGTATGCAAAACGAATACGGTGTCGAGCTTTATATGAGCCCGCTGCCCTATGAACATCTTAGATTCATTCTTGAATGTCCCTGCCCCGTTAATCAGCTTGACCTTGCAAACGGAACTAAGGTTCTTGAAGATTACCGTGGTCATAATGTACTTGTGTTTAGCGGAATTTGGGCACTCAACTATATGATGAAGCAAAATCCCGGTTTAGTAGTATCAGATGAATTGAGAGTATAATACTCACGATTATATAAAACTAAAACAGCCACTCGTCAGAGTGGCTGTTTTTTGGCTTATTTATGCGGTTTTTAGACAAAAAGCATAGCTGCTGCGGCGAAAATCGCAAGGATATTAAATGTGATAAAGGCTTTTCCGAAAAAGGGTTTAGGGTCAAGGAATTTTTTGAGCCTTTTTGATTCAGTGAAATATCCGAAAGAAGAAAATCCCAATGAAAGAAAAGTAAATCCGAGATAAGGCAGCGTTTCAATGCTGTTATTTTCAATATCCTTGATATAAAAAGCCGCAACAAGTGCTCCTACGGAAATTAAAATAACCAAAATAAAGACCATTGAAGAAAAAAGGCTGCGCTTTCCTTTTATTCTGTCCGAAGGGTCAAGGTAAAGCCTATCGCTAAAGCGGAAGTTCATATAGATTATTCCGAAAATATATGAAAAAACATAACCGATTAAAAGAAGTACCGAAATAAAGCTTTTAGGAATAATCAAAGCAGTAACAGCTATAAGAAAAAGATATGAAACGCTTGCTACTCCGATGAAAAAATCAAGTCCCATAAGAAAGGGTTTAATTCCGTCCATATTATATCTTATATCAGGGTCAAATCCTGCAAGCATTGAAAAATCTCCGTTTTTCAACATCGCATAAAATGCAAAATGAAGAAAAATATGCATCGGAAAAGCAATTACCGAAAGCATAATTAAAATTTCACCGCTGAAGGATTTTAAAAATGCAGAGGCAATGCAGTAAAATATAACGATCAAAGCGGAAATAAGCGCAAGAATATTTCCGTAAACAAAGGGCTTCGCCTTTGAAGTTTCGGGCTTATTTTCAAGGCAAAGTTCATCAATGGAAATTTTAAAAACCTCCGAAAGACGAATTAAATTTTCCGTATCCGGAAAGGAAGTTCCGTTTTCCCATTTTGTAACAGCCTGTCTTGAAACACCTGTAAGCTCCGCAAGCTTTTCCTGAGAAAGCTTTGCCTTTTTTCGTTGTTCGATAATTTTCTTAGAAAGCTCCATAATGTCACCTCCGTTATGCTTTAAGTATAACGCAAATTTATATCCGATACAAGCAACTTAGACGCAACTTTAGGTAGCAAAAAAAGAAAACCCTGCTGTTTTTTAAAAACAGCAGGGTTTTTGTTTTAAATTAAAGTTTGCAGTATTCAACAGCGGTCTGTGCAGCGACCTTTGCGTTATTAAATACAAGCTGAATGTTGGAAGCGAGAGAATCGCCGCCGGTGAGCTCGGAAACCTTTGCAAGGAGGAAAGGAGTTGTTTCCTTGCCTTTAATTCCGTTTGCAGCAGCCTCTGCAATAGCAGTGTCAATTGCGTTATTGATAACATCAAGAGGCATTGCATATTCTTCGGGAATGGGGTTAGTTACAAGCATACCTGCTTTAAGACCCATATCATTGGATGCTTTGAATGCAGCAGCAAGGTCTTTAGGAGTGTCGATTCTGTAATCAACTTTGAATCCGGAGGAACGGGTGTAGAATGCGGGAAGTTCTTCGGTACCGAAACCGATTACCGGAACACCTTTAGTCTCAAGATATTCAAGGGTAAGTCCAAGGTCAAGGATGGATTTTGCGCCTGCGCAAACAACCATCATAGGAGTCTGACCGAGTTCTTCAAGGTCTGCGGAAATATCCATAGTAGTTTCAGCACCACGATGAACACCGCCGATACCACCGGTTGCGAAGATTTTGATACCTGCCATATGAGCGATTATCATGGTGGTGGTAACAGTGGTAGCACCGTCCTCGCCTCTTGCGCAAAGAACAGCAAGGTCGCGTCTGGAAGCTTTTGCAATGTCATGACCTTTTTTGCCGAAATATTCAATTTCTTCGGGGGTAAGACCTGCTTTAAGACGACCGCCGATAATTGCAATGGTTGCAGGAACGGCGCCGTTGTCACGGATAATCTGTTCAACTTTAAGAGCGGTTTCTACATTCTGAGGATAGGGCATGCCGTGGCTGATGATGGTGGATTCAAGAGCAACAACGGGTTTTCCCTCTGCAATAGCCTGTGCAACTTCTGCGTTTACATCAAGAAATCTGTTAAGGTTCATAATAATTCTCCTTTTTCACTTTGCTGATTTATTTTTCATTCGTTCTTTAAGAAGTTCCGCACTCATAAGCGGATTTATGGTTTCATCGGATTCCATTGTTATGGAACCTGCGGCAAGACCTGCGGCAGCGGTTTCTTTAAGATCCATACCCTCAAGATATGCCCAAACCAAGGCGCCCATAAAAGAGTCGCCACAGCCGGTTGTGTTCACCATTTTTCCGGGGATTATACCGTGCCAAAGGCTTTCCTTAGCAGTTGCGGCAAAAACGCCCTTTGAACCCATGGATATGAAAACTCTGCGTACACCCTTTTCAAGAAGTGCCTTTGCAGCTTTTTCGGCATCCTGTTCGGATTCGATTTTAATTCCGGAAAGAAGTTCCGCTTCAATGCGGTTTGGTTTAAGAGTATGGATATAGGGCAAAATAGCTCTGACCTTTTCGGCTTTTGCTGTGGAAACAGTATCCACAAAAAGCGGAACCGAAAGGTTTTCCGCAAGGAATTTGAGAGAATCCTCCGGGATATTTGCATCTGCAACAACAACCTGTGCATTTTGTAAAAGAGAAAGGTTTGCTGCAAGATAATCCGGGGTTATGCGCTTACATACCTCCATATCGGAAACGGCAAGAGCCATTTCACCATCGGGATCGGTTATGTAAAGGTATGTGGAAGTTGTTGCACCGGAAACACGCAGAGCATGGCTTAAATCAATTCCAAGTTCTGAACATGAAGCGGCAACTCTTTCGCCGTTGATATCATCACCGTATGCGGAAAGAAGTCTGACATCAAGTCCCATAAGGCTCATGTTGTGTGCAATATTTCTTCCGACACCGCCAAGACTTGTAATAACCTCACCGGGATTTGAATCCTCTCCCACAAGAGATTTAAAAGAGCGTCCGCCGATATCGACATTTACACCGCCTACAACAACAGCATAACTTCCGGTACGGAGAACATAGCCCTTTCCGGCAATGCAGCCCTTTTTTGTGAGATTGGAAATATGTACAGCGACAGATGATCTTGTTATGCCGAGTTTATCGGCTATCTCCTGTTGCTGTATCATAGGGTTTGCTTCAATAAGCTGGAGAATCTGTCTTTCCCTTTGTGTCACAGAAAATGCCTCCTAAATAAAGTTTATAAAATAAACATTTGCTTAAATTATAAACAATATACTGTAATAAGTCAATAAAAAACGGCATTAAAAAAGAATATTTAAATTTTTTTCAACAAAAATTGAAAAAATATTGAAAAAAAGTTGCGAAATAAAATGTAAAATAGTATTCTAAAAAATCAGAAAGGGTGTAAAATATGGGAATCGTCCGCTGCGCCGAATATTTGGCAATATGGGGGATCATTTCATTTATAGTAGGAAGGCTTTTGCCGAAAAAATTCAGCTTTGATAAATTTCCATTTGCGTCCTTTAAGTTTGAAAATAACGGAAAAATATATAAAAAAATCGGAATATCAAAATGGCAGAGTAAGGTTCCCGATATGAGCAGGATTTTTAAGAAAACAATGCCCGCAAAAAAAATCGAAAATCGACCCGATGCCGAAAAAATATATGATATGATACAGGAGACCTGTATTGCGGAAATGGTGCATTTTGTATTGATATTCTGCGGAATAAGATGCTTTTGGCTTTGGCCCGGAAAGGGCGGAGCAATATGCTTTTTGCTGAATTTAATAGGAAACGCCGTATTTATAGTAATACAGCGCTATAACCGACCGAGATTTGTTTCGCTTTTGAAAAAACAAAAACGAATAGGAGCTTTTGAAGAAAGGAAGGAAAAACCGAGTGCGTGTCTTGATTTTAAGCTGTAAAACCGGCGGTGGACACAATTCATGTGCAAAATCAATAGAAGAAACTTTTAAATCCCATGGCGATTTTTGCGAAACCGTGGATTGCCTTTCCTTTGTTTCAAAAGGCTTTTCGGAGTTTATGAGCAAGGGACATTCGTTTATGTATCGCTATTTTCCTATGCTTTTCAGATTCGGTTACAGCTTTGTTGAAAAGCACCCGTCATTTATGGAAAAAAACTCCCCGGTACATAAAATAATGGCAAAAGGCGGAAAAGGGCTTTTTGAATATATTGAAAACGGAAATTACGATGCTGTTATATCCGTTCATGTTTTTGGAGGAATTGTTCTTTCGGGTGCCTTTAAAAATAATGAAAAAAGACCCATAACGGGTTTTGTTGCAACGGATTATACCTGCAGTCCCGGAGTAGGCAGCTTTGATTACGATTATTTTTTCATACCCGATGAAAGTACAAGAGCGGAGTTTGTGGAAAAAGGTATACCCGATGAAAAAATAGTTGTTTCGGGAATACCCGTAAGAAAGAAATTTGTCGGTGAAAATAAAAATTTCGAGGATAAAAACTGCGACAATATCCTTTTGATGTGTGGAAGTATGGGCTGCGGACCTATTAAAAAAACCGCCGAGGAGCTTATAAAAAATCTTCCTGAAAATGTATTTATAACCGCTGTTTGCGGAAACAACGAAAAACTTTATAAACAGCTTTACAAAAAGTATAAAAATAATGAAAAAATACAAGTTGTAGGATATACCGACGAGGTCTCAAAGCTGCTTGATGAGGCAAAAATTTGCCTTACAAAGCCGGGCGGACTTTCCGCAACTGAAACTATGACAAAGGCTGTGCCCTTAGTGCTCATAAACGCAGTAGGCGGCTGTGAGCAATATAATATGGACTTTTTCGTAAATAACAAAGGTGCTGTAACCGCAAAAACGCCTGCGCTCCTTGCGGAAAAATGCTTTACTCTTTTGGAAAATCGTGATATGCCGAAAAGGCAAAGCCTTTTGCATCCGAAAAAATATTTGAAATAATTCGAGGTGGAAATGAAAACATTTGAAACCGACTACCGAAAATTTCGTTTCAGTAAACTCAATAATCCGGAATTTTCACATTTAAAGCTACTGGTTTTTTGGCCGATTTTCGGAATAATGTTCCTTTTTGTGGAAAGAATTTATAAAGTCGATTACTATTTCCCGATGCATTGTTCCCTTGATGATAAAATTCCTTTTTGCGAATTTTTCCTTATTCCATATCTCTTTTGGTTCATATTTCTTATCGGAATACATCTTTATACGCTTTTGTATGATGCTGAAGCCTTCAAAAAGCTGATGAAATATATTATCATAACTTATTCCTCCGCAATAATAATATATTTGATATTTCCTACTTGTCAGGAATTACGACCGCTTTATTTTGAACGCAGTAATATATTCACCGAATTTATAAAGGACTTCTATGTTTTCGATACGAATACGAATGTTTGCCCGTCAATCCATGTAATAGGCTCCCTTGCGGTTATGTTTACCGCTTGGAATACAAAGGGATTTAATACTCCTAAATGGAAAATTGCTTTCGCAATAACCGCATTCCTCATTTGTGTATCCACGGTTTTTATGAAACAACATTCCATTTTGGATGTGCTTGCGGCACTTCCCATTTGTGCAATAGCCTATCCGATATGCTTTGGAAAAAAGGGCGAAAAAACACCGTGCTGATGCACGGTGTTTTTTATTTCAGTAAACAGGGAGAATTTTGTAGCTGTATAAAATACAAAAATGACAAGAAAAGCCACATAAAATGGTAAAAATGATACATTTTTGCCAAAATGGTTATTGCAAAAGCCAAAAATAGAATATATAATAGAACTATATTTTAAACGCATACCAGCCAAGGAGGATAACCATGGGAAACAAAATTCCTAACAAGAATACACTTTCAGACGCCCTTGCAAGACGCCTTCCGGCTTATTACCGCCACGTATGTATAATGCTTGCAGAGGGAAAACAAACGGTGACCTCCGGTGAGCTTTCAAAAAGAATTGGAAATACCAGCGCACAGGTAAGACAGGATTTTTTCACCTGCGGTGGAGTTGAAAACTATCATCTTGATACACTTAAAGAATGGCTTTCCGGAATTTTGGGAATTAAAGAAAAACATCATATGATTGTTATCGGAGCGGGAAACCTCGGTAGAGCAATAATCAGCTTTAAGGATTTTAATACCGATGGATTTTTTATAGATGCCGTTTTCGATAATAACCTTATGCTTGACGGAATGCAAATTTGCGGAATTCCGATAATCGGAGTAAGCTCCCTTGAGGAATATCTTGAAACAAACAAGGTGGATATCGTTGTTATAACAACTCCCGCAAATGTTGCAGAGGAAATTCTCGAAAAATCAATAAAAGGCGGCGTAAAAGGAATTTGGAACTTTGCACCTATTGACCTTCGTTCAAACGAAAATATCGAGGTACAGAATGTTCATCTCAGCGACAGCCTTTTGACCCTTTCTTTCAGAATGAACGAAAAGGAATATTTCAAAAAATCAAGCTTATGATAAAAAACAAAACCCCTGCGAAAATCGCAGGGGTTTTTCTGTTTTATTTTAAAAGTGTTTCAAAATCCGATTCACCGAAAATTTCAAAACCGTTTTTCATAAGAAGCTCGGCGGTTTTACCGAAACCGTCTTTAAAAGTACCGTCAAAGGCACCACTGTAAATAATTCCACTTCCGCAGGAGGGGCTGCGCTCCTTTAAAAGAGCTTTTTTGCAACCAAAAAGCTTTCCGAGACGAAGAACCTCGTTTGCACCTCGAAGATATTCCGCTGTGACATCTCTGCCGTCCTTAGTAATAACCTTTTCGCCGATTATTTCGGCAGGGATTCTCGGAGTAGGAAGTCCGCCGAAAATTTCCGCACATACGGGAATAAGCTCATATTTTTCCATAAGCTTTTCGATATTTGAAAGGGGCTTGCTTTCGCCGTCATATCTGCAGGAAACACCTAAAAGGCAGGCACTTATCAAAAGCTTTTCCATAAATAAAAATCTCCTTTTATGTAAGAAATTTTGAGCACCGTATTGAAATTTGTTTTGAGCACCGTGCTCAAAATATTCGATAGACGGATTTTAAAGGTTTATTTTATGCTTTTTAAGCTCTTTTGCAAGAAAAACACCTAAAATTCCGGCGGTAACAAACTCACCTAAACCCACTGTGAACATAAAAAACGGAATTGTTCCTTCGGTTCCGTAAGCATAGCGAAGAACAAAGGGAACAATGAGCATATTTGCGAGAATTGTGGGAATAGGCGCAAGATATACGCTTTTTTTTCTCAAAAAATATGTTCCTAAAGCACCTAAAAGGCTTGCAATACTTCCGAAAACAACATCCCAAATAACTCCGCCTGCAAGAATGTTCGAAATAAAACATCCGATAAAAACTCCGGGAATTGCAGCGGGAGTAAAAATCGGAAGTACCGAAAGCATCTCCGAAAGACGGAACTGAATAATTCCGCTTGAAATTCCGAGCATAGTGGAAATTTCGGTGAGCACAACATAAAGTGCGGCTATAACGGAGCTTTTTGTCAAAAATAAAGTCTTGTTTTTTCTATTTGTCATTTTTAATATCTCCTTTGGTTTTGTTTTGAGTGAGGAAGGCTTCGAACTCACTAAACTAAAATTATAACACTTTTATATTATAAATTCAAACCGTTTTATATAAAAAAGCTCCGCTGCTGCGGAGCTTTTTTGTTTTTCAGCTTTTATCAAGATTTGCCTTTTTAACCTGTTTTAAAACAGGGGGCAAAATTGATCCGAATACAAATGCAATTATAATTCCTGCGACTATTCTCGGAAGAATTCCTCCGAAAACATATGCATAGGAATAGTATCCGTAAATTTTCGAATCAATATACATAATAAGCGTATTGAGCGCTGTAACAACAAGTGCGCTTGATATTGTAATAAATTGAGTCTGCTTAAAGGTCATATCAAATTTGTGATGCTTTGCATAAATTCCTATAAGAAGTCCTCTAACTCCCGCAGGGATTATCCAAAGTATTGTGGTGGCAGTAAAACCGTAGGTTATAAGTTGGTTTATAAAACTTCCCATAAGCCCTATGGTCATTCCGTCAATAGGCCCGAAAATTGCAGCTCCGATTATAATCGGAAAGCTGTCGAGGGTAAATTTCATGTTGCCTGCGGAAATTGTTGCAACAAGGCTGAGCACCACATACATTGCTATGAGCATTGCGTTAGTAACAAGGCGTTTCGGTTTCATGGTATCTGCGCCTCCTTAGAATATTAAATTTTATACATTAAACAGGAATTCGACAATATCGCCGTCCTGCATAACATATTCCTTACCTTCGCTTCTCATAAGACCCTTTTCTTTTGCAGCATTCCCTGAACCGAGAGCAACAAGGTCATCGTATTTTACGATTTCGGCACGGATAAAGCCCTTTTCAAAGTCGGTATGAATTGCGCCTGCTGCTTTAGGAGCTTTAGTACCTTTTTTAATGGTCCATGCACGAACCTCTTTTTTGCCTGCGGTAAGGTAGCTCATAAGACCAAGAAGGTCATAGCTTGCCTTTATCATACGATCAAGACCGGATTCCTCAAGATTTATTTCTGCAAGGAACTCTTTCTTTTCATCAAGCTCCATATCGGAAATTTCTTCCTCGAATTTTGCACAAACGGGCATTACTGCGGAATTTTCGGATTTTGCGATTTCTTCAACAGCCTTATAGTTTGCATTGTTTTCAACGCCCTCAATAAAATCTTCCTCGCTCATATTTGCAGCATAGATAATGGGTTTATTTGAAAGGAGAGGAAGTGCGTTTATAATTTCCTTTTCCTCATCATCACAAACAAATGCACGAGCGGATTTTCCTTCCTCAAGGTGCTCATGGAGTTTTTTGAGAAGTGCAAGCTCATCTGCAAGACTGCGGTCGCCCTTCATATCCTTTTCAACTCTTGCAATACGACGGTCAAGGATTTCAATATCGGAGAAAATAAGCTCAAGGTTTATAACTTCGATATCACGACCTGCGTTTACGCTGCCGTCAACATGGATGACATTATCATCGCTGAAGCAGCGTACAACATGGATAAGAGCATCAACCTCGCGGATATTTGCAAGGAATTTGTTACCGAGACCTTCGCCCTTTGCTGCACCTTTTACAAGACCTGCAATGTCAACGAATTCAACGGTGGCAGGGGTGTATTTTTCGGGCTGATAAATTTCCGCAAGCTTATCAAGACGGGGTTCCGGAACTGCAACAATACCTACATTGGGTTCAATGGTGCAGAAAGGATAGTTCGCAGCCTGAGCGCCTGCGTTTGTAATAGCATTAAAAAGGGTGGATTTTCCGACATTGGGAAGTCCGATCATTCCGAGTTTCATAACTTAAAGCGTCCTTTTCTAAAAAATCTTTGTTTTTTTCTGATATCAAAATCAATGTTTCGATAATACTACATCATAATTATACAGCAAATCACCGAATTAACAAGAGAATTTACGAAAAAATCCAAAAAATGTTCAAGATGTGTTCACTATTCCAACAAAAAATGAGTTATAATATAATACATAACTAATGTTTTTGAATCAGCAATGATCCTAATCAAAAGAGGAGGACAAAAATAAATGACAAATGCAAAAATACTTGTAGCAGATGATGACAGAAATATCTGCGAACTTTTAAGAATCTATCTTGAAAAAGAGGCTTTTACGGTTGTACTTGCCGAGGACGGTGAGGATGCCCTTTCAAAATTCGATCAGGAGCAGCCCGATATCCTTCTTTTGGATGTTATGATGCCAAGACTTGATGGATGGCAGGTATGCCGAGAGATTCGTAAAAAATCCGAATGTCCGATAATTATGATAACCGCAAAGGGTGAAACCTTTGATAAGGTGCTCGGACTTGAACTCGGAGCGGATGACTATGTTGTAAAACCCTTTGAACCGAAAGAAATTGTGGCAAGGGTCAAAGCGGTATTGAGAAGAACCGGTAAGGCATCTGCCGAAAACGATAAAAAAGAGGTAAGCTACGATAAGCTCACCGTAAATATGACTAAATATGAACTTAAGGTTGACGGAAAGGTAGTTGACACTCCCCCTAAGGAGCTTGAGCTTTTATTCCACCTTGCGTCAAATCCTAACCGTGTTTATACAAGAGATCAGCTTCTTGATGAGGTATGGGGATTTGAATATTACGGCGATTCAAGAACGGTTGATGTTCATATAAAACGCCTTCGTGAAAAGCTTGAGGGTGTTTCCGAAAAATGGAGCCTTAAAACCGTTTGGGGCGTCGGATATAAATTTGAAACGAAAGATGACTGATTATGTCTAAACTAAAACAAAGCTTACGCAAATCGCTGTTTAACAGATATTTTGCACTTTGCTCTGCGGTAACTCTTGCAACCCTTACAATAATGGGTGGACTTATAATAGGCTTTTCCGCAAGCTATTTCAGCGACAGCACTCAGGAAACGCTCAGAAAAAATGCGGAGCAGGCTGCGGCAATAACCCTTTCGGGAATGTCGGATTACGGATACAAAAAGGTTCCTGTGGCAACGGTGCAAAACGGATACAGAATTATTTCTTCAACAACCGAGGCGGAAATATTTCTTGTAAACCTTGACGGAAAAACATTGATATGTTCCGAGGGTGAAAATTGCAATCACAGAACATACTGTATTTCCGAGGACATTATGAATTCCGCAATATCGGGGGAATATGTCGGAAGCGGAACCCTCGGTGGAATATATGAAAGCTCACATTATACAGTGGGAATTCCCATAAAGCACGGCGAAAATGTGCTTGCAGTGCTTTTTGCATCAACAGAAGCAACGGATGTTTGGTATTTCATAATGGATCTTATGGATATAATTTTCTTCTGTGCGCTGATAGCAACAGCAGTATCCTCCGTTGCAATTTACTTTGTAACAAATAAAATGACAAGACCGCTGCGTGAAATGGCTGCGGCTGCAAAAAGCTTTTCAACGGGAGATTTTTCCGTGCGTGTTCCTGCAGAGGGCGAGGATGAAATAGCACAGCTTGCCCGCTCATTTAACCATATGGCAGATTCAATGGCGGACCTTGAATCCGTAAGAAGAAGCTTTATTGCAAATGTATCCCATGAGCTTAAAACACCTATGATGACCATAGGAGGATTTATTGACGGAATCCTTGACGGAACTGTTCCCGAGGAAAAACGCAAGCAATATCTTGAAATTGTTTCCGAAGAAGTAAAAAGACTTTCAAGAATGGTAAAATCCATGCTCAGTATAGCAAGGATTGAAGCAGGCGATATGAAAATAAATCCTACGGATTTTGATGTCAACGAGCTTGTATGCAGAACGGTTTTTGCTTTTGAGCAAAAAATCGAGGAGAAAAAACTTGAGATAATGGGTCTTGAATCCGATGAGGTATATGTAAATGCGGATAATGACCTTATTCATCAGGTTGTATATAACCTTATAGATAATGCCGTAAAATTCGTAAACGAAGGCGGCTGCATTTCGTTCGCCTATGAACAAAAGGACGGAAAGGTCTTTGTTTCCGTAAGAAACACCGGAGCGGGTATTGCTCAGCAGGAGCTTCCGAGGCTTTTTGACAGATTTTATAAAACGGATAAATCCCGTAGCCTTGATAAAACCGGTGTGGGATTAGGACTTTATATAGTCCAAACAATAGTAAATCAGCATAAGGGCGATCTTCTCGTAAAAAGTGTCGAAGGAGAATATACCGAGTTTACATTCTCCGTTCCCGCAACATCCGCAAAGACACTTAAAGAGAAAAATAAACGCAGAAATTTTGACGAGATAGAAGAAATTTCTCCGGAATCCAATAAAAATTGAAAATTGTTTAAGCCCTGTTTATTTTTATTTAATATTTCACGGATATAATAACAATTGTAAAAAAACAAGTTCCAAGGAAGGTATTCAGCATGGATGAATTTGAAAAAAATGAAATGAATAAAAACATTGACGAGGAAGTCAATGTGCCTCCCAAATCAGAGGAAAATAAAGAACGCAACACCGAAATTCCGTCCGGTTGGACTTATTCCGCAAACACAAACCAGTATGTTTCATGGGACGGTAGCTCCGATGCTAACAGCAGTCAGTGGAATCCCAATCAGCAAAAAAACGAACAGCCTCCAAGACAGGAATACGGCACCCGCTACGGATATTACGGTGGCCCTCAGCAGACAAACTATTACAGCACAAACGGAAATTACCAGTGGGATTTCAATAAATACGAAAGCGCAGAAAAAAACTCTGCTCCCAAGAAGAAAAAAAGCAGCGGAAAGGGCTTTAAGGTATTTGCATCAATAATTGCCGCAGTTCTCGGTGTATGTGTAATATCCCTTTCCTCGGTGGGTATATATCGTATTATGACCGGTGAAAACGGGGCAGAAAACCAAATTCCCATTGAAAACAACCCTTCAGCATCACAGGAAAATAACGAAATTCCCGAAAATACTCCAAGCATAGATCTTCAGGATATTCCCAAGGAAAACACTGTTTCCACCAACGGAAAGCTTTCCGCAACCGAGGTATATAAAATGACAAGTCCCTCCGTTGTAGGAATTGTACAGTACCAGTACAGCTATTCCTTTGAACCCGCAGGCTCCGGTTCAGGTATAATTTTAAGCGAGGACGGCTATATAGTCACAAACGCCCATGTTATCGACGGCGCCGAAATGGTAAAAGTTGTTCTTTATAACGAAGAAGAATATGAGGCAAGAATAATCGGCTACGATACCCAAACCGATATTGCAGTGCTCAAAATTGATGCTCAAAATCTTGTAAAAGCCGAATTCGGTGATTCAACCCAGGTTGAAATAGGCGAAACCGTATATGCACTCGGAAATCCGGGCGGACTCAGCCTTCAGTCCAGCTTTACAGACGGAATGATAAGCGGCCTTAACCGTGTTATAACCACAAGCGACAGCCTTTATTCCATGAGCGTAATTCAGACCAGCGCTGCAATAAATCCGGGCAACTCCGGCGGCGCTCTTATAAATGAATACGGCCAGGTAATCGGTATAACAAGCTCCAAAATAATCTCCACAGATTATGAGGGCATAGGCTTTGCAATTCCTACCGAAACCGCAAAGACAATAATCGAAGAAATTATGAAAAACGGTTATGTTTCCGGTAGAGCAAAGCTCGGAATTACAGGTCAAACTATAGATTCCGTTACCGCAAGATATTATAATGTCCCCGAGGGCGTTCAGATTGTATCTATCGAACAGGATAGCGGCCTTTACGGAACAGAGGCAAAAGTAGGCGATATAATCATAGCCTGCAACGGAAGGGATATCACTAAAATGGAGGAACTCCAAGCACTTCTTGCGGAATGTTCCGCAGGGGATGAAATGGAAATAACCCTTTTCCGCTATTCCGCAACAGGAACTAACAGCAAGACCTTTACGGTCAAAGTAAGACTTTCCGAAAATAAAGGATAAATAAAAAAGCCGTTTGCAAAAATGCAAACGGCTTTTTGTTATAATCCAAGCAGGAATACAAAGAATAATAAAAAACCGAAAAGGAGAGCTTTCTTTGAAAAAATACACAATAGAACTTGACCCTGCTGCGGCAAATTTTTATGAAACCCTTGCAAGAAGAACAGGAATATCTACGGAAAGTCTTATATCTTCAACACTTTTTAAATTTGCAGGAGAAATCTCCGTTAAGGCAATTCTTGAAAAGGAATTTTAGGATTAAACAAAATATTGTAAAAAATGTCACCATGCGTTATAATTAGCATAGAATATTATACATTAGATAGGTCGATGAATATATGAGAATTTTAGCTATCGAATCCTCCTGCGACGAAACCGCCGCAGCAATAATCGAGGACGGAAGAAAAATAATTTCTTCCGTAATAAATACCCAGGTAGCGGAGCATGGTCTTTACGGCGGTGTAGTGCCCGAAATAGCGTCCCGCCGCCATACCGAAAACATAGTTTCAGTGGTTGAAAAGGCTCTTTCGGACGCAGAAATGAGCATTGATGAGGTGGATTATATCGCTGTTACAGCTGCACCGGGACTTATAGGTGCGCTTTTGGTGGGTGTTAATTTTGCAAAGGGACTTTCCCTTGCAACCGGAAAAAAACTCATTCCCGTACACCATTTAAAAGGCCATATCGCCGCAAACTATCTTGCACACCAAGAGCTTAAACCTCCGTTTCTCTGTCTTGTTGTATCGGGAGGACACAGCCACATCGTGGAGGTATCCGATTATACCAAATTCAAAATACTCGGAAAAACCCGTGACGATGCAGCGGGCGAGGCCTTCGATAAAGCCGCAAGAGCAATGGGACTTCCGTATCCGGGCGGTGTACATCTTGATAAAATGGCAAAAGACGGTGACCCGAAGGCATTCAAGCTTCCAAAACCGAGAGTTGAGGGAAGCCCTTTTGATATGAGCTTTTCCGGACTTAAAACCGCTGTTGTAAATATTCTTCATAATGCACAGCAGCGTGGAGAAGAAATAAATATACCCGACCTTTGTGCATCCTATCAGGGTGTAATTTGTCATGCGCTTGTGGATAGACTTATGCTTGCGGCAAAAGAGGGCGGCTATAAAACAATTGTAGCCGCAGGAGGCGTTTCCGCAAACTCCGGTTTGCGTGCACTTCTTGAAAGAGAATGTAAACGCCGCCATTTGGAACTTTTTGTTCCGCCGCTTGAGCTTTGCGGAGATAATGCTGCAATGATAGGATCCCAGGCATATTATGAGGCTTTAGAGGAACATTTTACCGATCTTTCTCTTAACGCAAGACCTACAATGCCTATAGATGAGGATTTTTAATAGTACATAATCAAGGGATGTTTGCAAGAAATGTAACGAATTATTGCAAATATCCCTTTTTGCGTTCAAAAAAATATCAAAAATTGCATAATTCAATATAAAAACTTGCAAAAATCCCTTGCAAAATTTATTTTTTGTTATATAATAGATTTTGTAAGATGTCTTTTTTCGGAAAGGAGCTGTCAAATTTGCCCGACAATATTCATGTGCTGAAATGGATCGAAGAAATGAAAGAGCTTGTAAAACCCGATGAGGTTGTATGGGTAACCGAGGGTGAGGAGCAGATTAAGGCTCTTAAAGCAAAGGCGGTTGAAACAGGCCTTATGGAGGAGCTTGATAAAGAAAAACTTCCGGGCTGTCTGCTTCACAGAACAAAGCCTAACGATGTTGCAAGAGTGGAATCGAGAACTTTCATTTGTACAACAAAGAAAGAAATGGCAGGCCCTACAAATAACTGGGTTGAAAAAAGCGAAATGTATGAAAGACTTCGTCCTTTGGCAGATGGCGCAATGAAAGGCAGAACAATGTATGTTGTGCCTTATTCTATGGGACAGCTCGGTTCACCCTTTGCAAAAATAGGAATTGAGCTTACGGACAGTATTTATGTCGTGCTCAATATGGAAATAATGACAAGAATCGGTCAAAAGGCACTTGATCAGCTTAAAGATTCCTCTGATTTTGTAAAGGGACTTCATTGTTCCCTCGATGTTGATGAGGAAAATCGCTATATTGTACAGTTTCCGGAGGACAATACAATTTGGTCACTTAACTCAAACTATGGCGGAAATGTTCTTCAGGGCAAAAAATGCTTTGCTCTCAGAATAGCTTCTTGGCAGGGTTGGAAAGAGGGCTGGATGGCGGAGCATATGCTCATTCTCGGAATTGAATCTCCCGAAGGCGAAACAAAATATATTGCCGCAGCATTCCCTTCTGCCTGCGGAAAAACAAATCTCGCAATGCTCATTCCTCCCGAAATTTACCGAAAAAAAGGCTATAAAGTAAAATGCGTGGGCGATGATATCGCATGGCTCAGAATCGGAAAGGATGGCCGCCTCTGGGCGGTAAATCCGGAAAACGGATTTTTCGGAGTTGCACCCGGAACAAATGAAAAATCAAATCCAAATGCCCTTGCTGCAACAATGAGGGATACAATTTTTACAAATGTTGCACATGACCTTGATAAAAACACTGTTTGGTGGGAGGGGCTTGATAAAAATCCGCCCGAAAACGCTGTTGACTGGAAAGGAAATCCCTGGAGCGGAAGTACCGCAACCGAAAAGGCAGCGCATCCTAACAGCAGATTTACTTCCCCTGCAAAAAATTGCCCCTGCATAAGTGAAAAATTCGATGATCCTATGGGCGTACCGATA
>CAZEKU010000001.1:20801-28737 GCA_964512935.1 uncultured Oscillospiraceae bacterium
AAAACAGCACCCCTTGTATATCAGTCCCGTGATTGGAAACATGGAGTTTTTGTAGGCTCAACAATGGCATCCGAAACGACCGCAGCCGCAGCAGGCGCAGTCGGTGTAGTGCGTCGTGACCCTATGGCAATGCTTCCTTTCTGCGGATATCATATGGCGGATTATTTCGGACATTGGCTTGAAATGGGCGAAAAACTCGGTGATAAAGCACCGAAGATATTCAATGTAAACTGGTTTAGAACCGACAGCGAGGGCAAATTTATTTGGCCCGGTTTCGGTGATAATATGCGAGTTCTCATGTGGATTTTGGGTCGCTGTGACGGAACCGCAAATGCAGTTGAAACACCCATCGGTTATGAACCTACACCCGAAGATATCGACCTTGAAGGTCTTGATATTGATAAAGAAACTCTTGCCGAGCTTCTCTCTGTGGATAAAGAGCTTTGGAAAACAGAGGCGAAGGGAATAGAGGAGTTCTATGAAAAATTCGGTGAAAAGCTCCCGAAGGAACTCAGGGCAGAGCTTGAAACTCTTGAAAAAAATCTTGAATGATACCCCGTGCTCAAAAAAACACCCGTGCTCATTTTTGAGCACGGGTGTTTTTCTTTAAAAGATTTTTGATTTTATCGCTGTTTATTAAAATATAAACAATGCCGAGAATAAAAATTATCCAAAAAATTGCGGTTAAAAATTCAAGATCGTATTCCCAAATAAAATATTTATAGCTGCGTCCGGTGAATGTGCTACTCCAATGATACCATTTTTCACCGTTTTCATATGAAATTGACGGAACGGGAACTTCAATAAACCTCGAAAGAATATAAATGATGAAATTTCCGCTTAAGCCGAATAACGAAATGCTTAAAGCAAGCCATTTTTTAAACTCGTTTTTTGCTTTTGTTTTGCTGTTTTTTACAGCAGGAACATCAAAATCGCTTTTGTAATCGTCGTTCAAAAGATAATCTGCGGTAACATCAAAAAGCTTGCTCAGCTGCAACACATTTTGAGCATCGGGCAGGGCATATCCACCCTCCCAGCGTGAAACAGCCTGCCTTGATATGCCAAGCTTTTCAGCAAGCTCCTCCTGCGATAAACCATGCTCTTTTCTGAGATTTACAATCTTATCGGATAGTTTCATAATGCATCCCTCCTTTTACAGCTTAATTATAAATGAATTAAAAGAAAAATTCCACCGCATAAAGTTTACAAAGGGGCAATTTAAGTTTACAGTGGCAAAATCGCTTAAAATTTCGCAAAAAAAGGCTCACATCTGTGAGCCTTTTTCGGAAATTCTATTAAAGAATTTTTTCACCTGCAATGGCAGGAACTGCGCCGTCTTCAATGGGACTTACAAATCCGCCTTTGGATTTTTCGATAAACTCGGCCTTTGCACTTTCAAGGAGGTCGGGATTTTCATAAAGGTCAACAGCGGAGGCTGCCATAACCTTTGCCGCAAGGATCATACCCTTTTTGGCAATGCTCGATTTTCCGATGGAAACTATCTGCCAGCTGTGACCGGGAACCTGACTTGTCCAAGTGGCAGTATTGATTTGTGCGGTGGGAGTAAGCCAGCTTGCATCACCCACATCCGTTGAACCCTCAAGGGGAGCGGAGATATGAAGATAGGGCATAAGGAAGTCGTTCTGAGCTTTTGTACCACCGTTAGAGAGCTTATCAACCTCTTTTGCAATTTCCATATCATACATGGAGGCAAATCCCGGAAGACCGCTTTTCGGATAGGTGTCATAAAGCGATTTTGCAAAATCAAGCTCATCTTCGGTATAGGTGGGAAGCTCAATTTCGCTGAAGTTTTTATAAAGCACTTTTTCAAGAACGGAGTTCGGAAGAACATCTGCAGTACCGTCAATAAAACGGCGTTTAAGCTTTGTTCCTGTCATAAGTGCTGCGCCCTTTGCAATATCTTCAACACGCTCCAAAAGGGCTTTCGCCTTTGTAACGGTTGTGGAACGAACCATATAAAGAACCTGACCGACAGGCTGTACAACATTAGGCGAAAGACCGCCTGCATCGGTTATGGAGTAATGAATTCTGTCGGTATGCATCATATGCTCACGAAGGAACTGTACACCCACATTCATAAGCTCCACTGCATCAAGACCCGAACGACCGAGCCAAGGTGAGCTTGATGCCTGTGCAGGATAGCCTTCGAATTTATATTCCACCTGAATTGATGCAAGGCAGGAACCGCTTACAACCTGATTGCTTGAATCGGGATGCCAGCAAAATGCTGCATCAAGCTCGGAGAAAATTCCCTCCTTAGCCATAAATGCCTTGCTTGCACCGCCTTCTTCACCGGGACAGCCATAGAAAATAACAGTACCGCTGCCTTCGCCCTTTTCTTCAAGATATTTTTTAAGGCCATAGGCTGCTGCGAGAGAACCTGAACCGAGCAGGTTGTGTCCGCAGCCGTGACCGCAGCCTCCGGGAACAAGCTCCTCGTGCTCGGATTTTCCTGCAACCTGAGAAAGTCCCGAAAGTGCGTCAAATTCACCGAGAATACCTATTATAGGTTTTCCGCTGCCGAATTTTCCCGTAAAAGCAGTTTTAATTCCGGCAATATTTGTTTCGACCTCGAAACCGAGTTTTTTAAGAAGTTCAATATAAATTTCGGCAGATTTATATTCTTTAAGGGAAAGCTCTGCACATTCCCAAATTTCATCCGAAAGTTCCTCAAAAATGCCTTTATTTTCGTCTATGTAATTATAAAGCTCCTGCTTATTCATTTTTTTCGACCTCCTTTTAAATAAAAAAAGACGCACCTAAGCGGTGCGCCCTTTGTTAACGGGCATTTTTCCCGCTTTTTATCAGTAGAGAACTTTACTCAAAAAGTCCTTTGTTCTTGGGTTTTGAGGATGATTGAAAATCTCATCGGGAGTACCCTCCTCCGCAACAATTCCGCCATCCATGAAAACAACTCTGTCGCTGACTTCCTTTGCAAAGCCCATTTCGTGAGTTACGATAACGCTTGTCATACCGGTTTTAACAAGTCCCTTGATTACATCAAGAACTTCGCCTACCATTTCGGGGTCAAGTGCCGAAGTAGGCTCGTCAAAAAGCATAACATCCGGCTCCATTGCAAGAGCACGAACAATTGCAAGACGCTGTTTTTGTCCACCTGAAAGGCTTGTAGCACTTTCGGATGCCTTTTCTGCAAGACCTACACGGTTAAGAAGCTCCATAGCCTGTTCAACAGCCTCGGCTTTGCTTTTTTTCTTAACAATAGTGGGCGCAAGAGTTACATTTTCCAAAACGGAAAGATGGGGGAAAACATTAAAATGCTGGAAAACCATACCCATTTTCTGACGGTGAAGGTCGATATCGACCTTTTCGCTTGTGATATCAACGCCCTCGAAAAGAATACTTCCCGAATCGGGAGTTTCAAGCATATTGAGACAGCGCAAAAAAGTTGATTTACCGCCGCCGGAGGGGCCTATTATGGAGATAACTTCCTGGGGAGCTATATGCTCGTTTATACCTTTTAAGACCTGGAGGTCTCCGAAGCTTTTATAAAGATCAATGGTTTGAATCATTTGCTATTGAGCCTCCTTTCATAAAGGCCGATAAGTTTGCTGAGAGTAAAGGTGAGTGTAAGATAGATAATACCGACAATGGTAAGTGCCTCAAGTGCAAGATAGGTTGCGCCGTTGACCTTGAGGTAGGAGGTCATAAGCTCGCCTACGAAGAAAGTGGATGCCATGGAGGTTTCTTTTACAATTGCAACGAATTCGTTACCGATGGCAGGAAGAATATTTTTAATTGCCTGAGGCATTATTACCTTGAGCATAGTCTGAGTTTTATTCATACCGAGAGAGCGTGCAGCCTCAGTCTGACCCTTATCAACAGCCTGAATACCCGAACGGAAAAGTTCGGAAACATATGCCGCACTGTTGCAGGAAATTGCAATACATACCCAAAGGAAGTTTCCTGCATGAATGAATGAAAATGCTTTAGGAAGAATTAAAACGAAGATATAAAGCTGAAGGAGCATAGGGGTTCCACGGATAACCTCGGTATAAGCTTCGCAAAGAAAGCTTATGGGATTAAAATTTGAAACCCAATGGATAAAGCCTTTTTTCTTCTTTTCTTTGTTGATGAAACTGAACGGTTTAAAATTCGACATTCTTCCGGTTGCAATAAGTGCACCGAAAATAACACCGAAGAAAACCGATATTGCCGAAAGAATAAGGGTGTATACAAGACCCTCGAAAATAAAGATCTGCCAATAATCCTTTATCAGCATTATCATGTTGTCAAAGCTGAACATTTTGTCCTCCGTTTTTTGTTGTTAATCAAGGAAATGCAGGGCGGGAAGGGTTCCCGTCCTGCTTTTGGTCTAATTATTAGAACCGAACTTAGCCTGCCTGGGAAGCATCTTCGGGTTCGTCTTCAATGGAAACTTCCTGTGCGGTGGAAGCACCTGCAAGCTCAAGAGCTTCTTCGTACCAAGTTTCATAATAACCGTTTTCGTAAGCTTTTGCAAGGATTTGGTTTACTTTTTCGGTGAGTTCATCGTTGCCTTTCTGAAGAAGGATTACGTTTGCCTCGTAAGCAGCGTCTACTTCAAATTCAAAACCGCAGATGATGATGGAATCGGGGTTGTTTGCAGCGAAAACTTCTGCCTGACCCATTGCGCAAGCAAGACCGTCAAAATCGCCGTTCTGGAGCTGGAGGAATGCGGTGGTAAGATCGCCTACCTCAACAATTTCGCAATCCTCGGGAAGCTGACTCTGGCAAAGAGAAAGCTGAAGAGATGCGGTCTGAGCTGCAACTTTCATGCCGCTGAAATCCTCAACGGAGGTGAATTTACCTGCATTTTCTTTGGTGGTGATAATTGCCTGCTCGGTTTCATTATCGCCTGCATAGTAGTAATCGGAGAGGTTATAGTTTTCAGCACGTTTTTCGGTCCAGGAGAAACCGGAAATTGCCATATCAACGGTACCGTTTCCAACTGCGATCTGGCAAGCGTTGAAACTCATGGGGCAAATCTCAAGTTTAAGACCAAGTTCTTCTGCAACAAATTTTGCAAGGGATACGTCGAATCCAACGTAGGAGTCCTGACCTTTTTTGGAGGAATCAACAAATTCCATCGGAGCAAAGTCGGGAGAAAGTGCAACCTTGAGAACTTCTTCATCACTGGAAGAGCTGCAAGCTGCAAAACTGAGAAGCATACATGCGATAAGGATAAGGGATACGATCTTTTTCATTTTAGTTACCTCACTGTCAAAATAAATTTTATTTATTTGCTATGGTTGTATTATACTCGTATAATTATTCATTGTCAAGCGTTTTTTATGAATATTTATACATTTTCACATTTTGACTGTTGTGACCGATTTATGAAGGTATAATTTGTGCAAATTTAACATATATTAGGCGGTTTATACGATAATTCACCTTAAAAAACATTGTTTCGGGGGATTTTGAATATACAGAACATTATGTATAAATACACTCAAAAACCTTAACCACTCTTTTAAATATGTATATAAATAAAAAGAACCTTGCATATGCAAGGCTCTTTTTTAAAATCAAAATGCGTTTTTAGGAATACCGCCGACATTTTCAAGTATTACCGACGGGCGGTAGCCATAGGTTTTTAAAGTTTCCTCATTCGAGGCACCCGAAAGCACAAGTACGGTTTTCATACCGGATTCAAGTCCGGAAATCACATCCGTATCCATTCTGTCACCGACCATAACAGCCTCGCTTGAATGGCAATCGAGCATACGAAGTCCGGTTCTCATCATCAGCGGATTCGGTTTTCCGCAGAAATAAGCCTTTTTGCCTGTGGCAATTTCAATAGGAGCAACAAGTGCACCACAGGCAGGCATTATTCCGTTTTCAATGGGTGCGGAAACATCGGAGTTTGTTCCGATTAGCTTTGCACCGTTTCGGACAAGGTTAGTTGCTTTTGTAATTGTGTCGAAAGAATAAGTTTTTCCCTCACCTACAACAACATAATCGGGATTTATATCGTTCATAGTGATGCCCGCATCATAAAGCGCATTAAAAAGTGCAGCCTCGCCTATAGCGTAGACGCTGCAGCCCGGAGCCTGCTCTTTAAGAAAAGCAGCGGTTGCAAGGGCACTTGTGTAAAAATGGTCCTCGCTTACATCAAGTCCCATTCGGGCAAGCTTTTGCTGAAGCTCACGAGGAGTATAGCAGCTGTTGTTTGTAAGAAAAAGAAATTTTTTGTCCTCATCGTGGAGCCAGTTAATAAATTCCTGAACACCGGGAAGAATTTGATTTCCACGATAGATAACTCCATCCATATCACAGATGAAGCCTTTAACCTCATTAAAATTGATCATATATAACTCCTTAAATAGGGATAATTTACGCTGTCAAATTTATTATATAGGATTTTTGGAGAAAATCAAGGCACTTTATACAAAACCAGAAAGCTGTTTTATGAGTAAAATATAAGAGCTTGCCTTAAAATTTTTAATAATGGTATAAAACAAAAATCCGAACCGAATTTTATAAAACGGTTCGGATTTTATTATTTTGGTGCGGATAACAGGGGTCGAACCTGCACGTGTAAACACCAGATCCTAAGTCTGGCGCGTCTGCCAATTCCGCCATATCCGCATATTTGTGGGGATAACCCCACAAAAGTTTATTTTACATTAAATTATAAGGAATGTCAATTAAAGTTTGAGAAGTCCTTCGTTCATCATGGACTGTGCAGCGAGCATTACACCGGTTTTTGCGGTGGGATAGGTAAGTCCGCCCTGCATCCATACAGAATAAGGCTCACGCAAAGGAGCATCTGCGGAAAGTTCAACGGATGCGCCGAGGTTAAATGCGCCTGCTGCCATTATAACCTGACTATCGTAACCGGGCATATCCCAGGGCTCGGGAGTGACATATGCATCGATAGGCGAACCGCTTTGAATTCCACGGCAGAAAGCACAGAGTGCCTCGGGAGTTTTAAGTGCGATTGTTTCGATAATATCGGTTCTCGGCTCATCGAAATAGGGGTCTGCCTCAAAACCGCAAAGCTCAAAAAAGCGACTTGCGAAAACAGCGGTTTTTACAGCGGAGGCGGTAACTGTCGGGGAGAAGAAAAGTCCCTGATACATGGGACGAAGTTCATTAAGGGTACAGCCTACCTCGCGTCCGACACCGGGTGCGGAAAGTCTGTGTGCGCAAAGCTCAACAAATTCATGTTTACCGGTTATATATCCGCCGGTGTGAGCAATTCCTGCGCCGGGGTTTTTAATAAGTGAGCCTATGATAAGGTCCGCGCCCACTTCCGTAGGCTCAAGTTTATCAACAAATTCACCGTAGCAGTTATCTGCAACGCAAACTGCATCGGGATTTGCCTCGTGAACTATGTCGAAGATTTTTTTGATAACATCAATAGTGAGGCTCGGACGGGTTGAATATCCACGGGAACGCTGAATATATGCCATTTTAGCACCCTCAACAGCCTTCGGTATGCTTTCGTAATCAACACTTCCGTCGGGAAGGAGCGGGAGCTCCTCATAAATCACGCCGAATTCTTCAAGGGAGCCGACGCCTTTTCCGTGAATAACACCGTTGAGAGTGTCATAGGGAGTTCCGGTGAGGGAAACCATTTTGTCACCAGGACGAAGAACACCGAAAAGTGCGGTGGAAATTGCATGGGTACCGCTCATAAAGTTATGACGCACCATTGAATCCTCTGAACCGAAAATCTGACTCCAAACATTGTCAAGAACTTCTCTGCCGCGGTCATCGTAACCGTAACCGGAGGAGCCTGCGAAAAGGCTTTCGCTTACACGGTTGTCAATAAAAGCTCTGAGAACTTTTTCGGAGTTAAAAGCCTCAATTTCGGAGATTCTTGCAAAGGGCTTTTGACAATCTTCCTCAGCCTTTTCGGCAATAGCCGCAAGGCGGCTGTCAATTTTAAAAAAATCGCTCATTTGTT
>CAZEKU010000001.1:28747-35758 GCA_964512935.1 uncultured Oscillospiraceae bacterium
TTTCCTTTTCTTTGATATTTGTAAGAGAATAGTATTTTTTTACAGATTCATATCCGAGCTTTTCGTAAATTTTACGAGCGTCGGAATTTTGCGGAAGCAGCCATGGAGCACGGTGCTCATCCATGAGCATATTAGTGCAAAGCGCTGTAAGATATGAGGCGTAGCCACGGTTTCTAAAAGCAGGAAGGGTTGCAACGGAGGTTATTGCACCGGAATTTTTACTGCGTCCTCTTATAGAGGCACAGGAAACCGCAGTTTCGTTTTCATATAATGTAAAAAGGGTGCTTTGATTTCTGAGCACGCCTCTTACCATGCGCAGAGTCCAAAGTTCCTTTCCAAAATCAATTCCGTCAAAAGAGTCCTTAGTAACATTCCAAGCATCCTCAAAATTTTCGGATGTTTTGACATTAAGACGCTTTTCTCCGATATCTATGCGTTTTTTTGCAGTCATTTGAACATTTTCTTCGGTATCAAAATCGTATAGATTTTTGAGCACCATAAGGGAATTTTCGTCGCAGTCAATATCCTTTATATTGCCTCCGGCAATAAGATTTGTTATGAAAAGTATCATCTCAAATCCGGGCAAACCATAGGGTGAAAAGATCATTGCAAAATCCGTACCTGCATTGAGAAACGAATGAGCACGGCCATTTTCATCAATTTCAACCCATATGCTCAAAAGCTCGGGGTCATCCATAAATGAGGCGGCTGCTGCGAAAAAAACGCTCCCAAAATAGGGTTCTTTTTCAGAAAGCCTATCTAAAAGACTGATGTCATCGATAAGCTTTATCATAAATCGCATACCTCCGTGCTCAAAATTTTAAGCAGTGAAACAGCCTTTTCGGCATCGGAAAGATTAACTGCGGTATAGGGGCTGCGGACATATCTTGCGGGAATTAAAACTGCGGCAGTTTTAATTCCTCCTCTTGTTTTATGTATAAATTCCGCACCGTTTTCACCGCAAACTCCATGCATTGTCTGCCATTCGATTTTATTTTTATCACAAAGCTCGGTTATGACTTTATAAAGCTCCAAATCATAAAGAGTTCCTTTGTCACGGAAAGGAATAACCGGGCCTTTTTTGGATTTACAGATGAATTTATCACCGGGAAGTGAGGGGGTATCACCTGCAGCGCAAGAATCCACAACAATTGCAATATCGGGGTCAACGCTAAAGGCTGCGGAGGAGGCTCCGCTGCCTTGAATTTCCTCTCTTGAGGTAAAGCAAACGGTGAAATCAAATTCTGCCTCATCCTTTAAAAGTTCCATGAGCATTGCGCAGCAGATTCTTCCGTCAAGAGCTTTTCCCATAGCAAAACCGTCGCCGAATTTTGAAAAATCGCTGTCGAAAACAGCCCTATCGCCTATTGAAACAAGCTTTTCAGCCTCATCACGATTTTCTGCGCCGATATCTATGTAAAGATCCTTTGTGCTGATGGTTTTTTCAAATTCCTCTTTTTTAACAAGGTGAATAGCCTTGCTTCCGAGAAGACCCGGAATTGCGTTTTCGCCCACAAGTACACGCTTATCGACTACTACACGGGTGTCGATATCACCGATAGGTGAAAATTTAAGGAATCCGTTTTCGTCAATATGGGTGATTATAAAACCTACTTCGTCCATATGTGCCGAAAACATAATCCTGTTTTTAGGCTGTTTTTTGCCTTTTTTTGAAATAATAAGATTACCTGCGTTATCGGTTTTTACAACGCAGGAGGGATATGCAATTACCTCGCGGTAGATAAGGTTTTTGACCTTTTCTTCATCACCGGAGGTGCCTATTGCAGCTGAAAGCATTTCAATATTTTCGAGGAAAGTTTTCATTTAATTTTTTCCTCCTTCCATTACAAAAGCGGCAAGGAGTCTGCCGACATTTTTAACATCATCCACAGAAACCTTTTCGATAATGCTGTGCATATACTGCTGAGGGATCGAGGCAATTCCGGTACGGACTCCTGCACCCGCAGATGCTATATCATCGGCATTTGTTCCGGTAGAAGTGCCGCCGTATGCCTGTACCTGAAAAGGAATGGAGTTTTTTTCGGAAACAGATACAAGTGTTTTTGAAATTTCATTATCAAGGGTCGGATGGAAAACAATAATAGGGCCTTTTTTCATTGCTTTTGAATCAAGCTCGGTTGTATCGGGAGTTTTTCCGAAATCCACATCAATTTCAATGGCCTCTGTGGGCGCAACTGAAAATGCAGCTGCGGCAGCACCCTGACCGCCGGTTTCCTCTCTTGTGGAAAAAACAGCGGTAAGTCCGCAGGGGAGCTCCTTATCTTTAAGAATTTCAAGTGCCTCGATTATTGCAACACAGCCTGCTCTATCATCAAGAGCAGGGCCGGTTACATATCCGTTTCCGATATTGCCTAATTTTCCGCAGAGCATCACACGGTCACCAAGCGAAACAAGCTTTTCGGCCTCCTCTTTCGAAAAACCGATGTCGATGAATATTTCATCTCTTTCGGGATTTTTTGAAATATCGTCTTTAAGGTGGGGAGGTATGCTGCAAACAATTCCGAGATATTCACCGTTTTTTCCGAGAACACGCACCTTTGTGCCGAAAATTCCTCTGCGGTCAATTCCGCCGCAGGGAAAAGTTCTCAAAAAACCGTTTTCCTCAATATTTATAACAATAAGGGCAATTTGGTCGATATGTGCGTCAAGCATAACATGGCGACCGTTCTTTTTCGGAGAAACCTCGCAAATTACACTTCCGAGGTTGTCGATATGTGTTTTTCCGTATTTTGATAAAAGCTCAGCAGCAGCTTTTGCCGCAAGCTTTTCGTCACCGGAGTTTCCGTCAACGGAACAAAGTTCAATAAGAAGTTTTTCGGTATCCATTTATATCTCCTGTTCGGTAAATCATTTTAAGGCCAAAGTTCGGATGCGGGAATACCGTCCACTTGACCTATTTTTGAAACAAGCTCTTTAAAATGCTGTCCACGAAGTTCAAAATTGCGATAGCGATCAAAGCTTGCGGAGGCAGGCGAAAGGCTTACTATATCGCCTTCTTCGGAATAGGCGTATGCTGTGGAAACAGCCTCCTCCAAATCTTCCACAAAAATTATCTCGGGCTCACCGCAGTAATTCGGGTCATTTTGAAGTGCGGTGGCAATTTTATTTGCGGTAGGGCCGCAAAGGATTAAAAGCTTAACCTTTTCAATAAGGCTCGGAGCTAAAGGCTCATAGGGAATATTTTTATCATAACCTCCGGCTATGAGTATTATTTTTTGATCAAAGCAGGAAAGTCCCGCAATTGTTCTTGTAGGACTTGTAGCGATGGAATCGTTATACCATTTTACACCCTCAAATTCACGGCAAAGCTCAATTCTATGCTCAACGCCGCCGAAGTTTTTAGCAACAAAACGAAGGGTTTCAAGGGATACCTCACCCCATGTAGCAGCGATTGCGGTAAGATAGTTTTCAACATTGTGAAGTCCGGGTATTTTAATTTCGCTTTTGTGGAAAAGCTCGGTGATATTTCCGTGCTCGGAATAGCAAAGCATTCCATCCTCACGAAGAAAAGCACCGTTATCAACTTTATTTAAATGGGAAAACCAGCGGAGCTCTCCACGAACAAGCTCTGCCATGCTTTTTGTAATAACATTATCCGCATTGAGTACCGCAACGGAAAATGCGTTTTGATGTCTTAAAACATTGCGCTTTGCCTCAATATATTCCTCCATATCCTTGTGTACATCAAGGTGATTAGGTGCAACATTTGTCACAACCGCAACATCGGGTGATGAGCGCATTGAAATAAGTTGAAACGATGAAAGCTCCACAACAGCACAGTCATCGTCACCGATATCCTCGATTATAGGAAGAAGAGCACGACCGATATTTCCGCCCTTATGAACGGTTTTGCCCTCTTTTGAAAGAAATTCGGAGATAAGCGTTGTAGTAGTTGTTTTACCGTCGGAGCCTGTTACAGCGTATTTTTTACAAGGACAAAGGTCGAAGAAAACCTCCATTTCACTTGTAACAGCTTTACCCTCACGGCGAAGCTCACAAAGGGTGGGATTCCACCAATTCATACCCGGTGTTCTGAAAACAATATCCGCATCTATATCGTCAAGATATCCCTCTCCGAGTTTCAAAACCGCACCTGAATTTTCAAGGAGCTCCGCTGTTTCACCGAGCTTTTCGCGGTCGGATTTATCCCTTGCCTCCGTATAAATACCCTTTTGAGCAAATTGGCGGATAACATCCGTATGTGAAACACCTATTCCGATAAAAGCAACTTTTTTATCTTTGATTTTATTAAAGAATTTTTCTGCATTTGTCATAAATATAAAACCTCCGTTTTCGGGGAGAATCCGTTTTTAACAGTTCAAATATATAGTATATCACAATATCATCTAAATTAAAATAGTAAGTCGATAAAATCCGCATAATATCGGGAAAAACTCATCACAAATGCGACACAAATTAGGTCAGTTTTACAGAAAAAACAAAGTCAATTTTGTAAAAAACGCAGAAAGTTAAAATTTTAGCAAAATTGATATATCAATTCTAAAAATTTAGTGCTATACTCAGCCTAAAGGAGAATATCCTTTATCTTTGAAAAGAAAGAGGCGAATAAGCAATGGCAAAAACTCTAAAAAAATTCATTAGTATTTCAGTGGCCTTAGCAATGGTGGCAGTAACTCCAGTAACCGCATTTGCAAGAGATTGGTACATTGATGACGGAGATATAACCATTAGCGTTGACGAAGGCGGAAAACAAACGGTATCACAGGCAGGAGTTACCGAGGAGGACTATGAAATAGTTATCAAAACATATTCAATTGATGTCGAGGAGTTTGTGGGCAAGGGTATAATCGTTGAAACAGAGGGCGATTCCGTTGCTAAATTTACCCTTGATGAGGCAGATATCGCGATGAACTATTGGGTAGATGGAAAACCGGATAGTTCTGCAATAGATATCGGTGACTCTAAGGCGGAAATAACCCTTGTGGGTAATAACACTGTCAGCTTTGAAGATGGATACGATGACGATGATGATGTAAAAGAAAACGGACTTAAAGCCGCTATTCATGTAAGCAGCGGTGAGCTTACCATAAAAGGCGGCGGCTCTCTTAACATATATGCAGAGACCGAGGGCGCAAAGATAGGTTCAAACGAATATGAGGATATGAGCGGTACAATCCATATTACCGATGATGTTACCATTAAAGCGGATGATTGCGGATCCGAGGATGGTGCAGCAATAGGCTCCGGAAGCGGCGGCGATTTTACCGGAAAAATAATTATTGACGGCAATGCCTATGTTGATGTGGAATCTAATGACAGGGGCGCAGGAATCGGTGCAGGCGAAGGCGATTATTATTACAGCGATTACGATGCCTATTATAGTGATGAATATGATGAATGGGGCGGAGATTTCCGTGGTGAAGTAATAATCGGCGGAAATGCAACCGTCTATACAGAGGGTAGTGATGACTCCGCAGGAATCGGCTCAGGTGAAGACGGAACATTCAGTGGCGGTTCTATAACAATTAAGGATAACGCAATCGTTCATGCAAAGGGCGATGATGAGGGTCCTGCAATAGGTGCAGCAGACGATACACCTCTTGACGGTGATATCATAATTAAAGATAATGCAACTGTTTATTTAGGTTACAGCGATATGGGTATAGGTTCCGAAGGCGATGAAGGCGGAGATAAAGGTAATATCTATATTATCGGAAACGCATCTATTTATTCCGAGGACGAAGATGATGATATTATAATCGGCGGCGAATATGATGACAGCTTTGATGGAAAAATATTCATTTCTCCTACTGCAACAATAGGCGGAGAAAGCGGTTACAATATTCTTCTTAACGGATATGCCGAAAACTCCTATATCAATGCAAAACCCGGAAATCTTCTTCCTTATATAAGAGGAATCAGCGAGATTATTAGCAGCGGCAGCAGCAATGGAATCGGCAGCGGAAGTGATTCCGGTATAACCGATATTCTTCCCGAGGAAACCGAAGAATCCAACCCGAATACAGGCGCACCCGTAATAATGGATGCTCCCGCAGTTGTAATTGTTCCCGTTATCGCAAATGTTAAAAAAGACGAAGAATAAGAAAACCTGCATAGTTTTAAAAATGCCCCGTGCTCATTTGAGCACGGGGCTTTTCATTGGAAAACAATTTAATTTTAAAAAAGCAAAAATGAATTAAAAAAATCATTGATAATATCACTTTAATGTGCTAAAATATGTAAGTGCTGTTTTAAAGTGGAGGTGCTTTTTATGACGGATAAGGAAAGGGAAGCTGTTTTTGGCAATTTCGGTATTCTTGAAACCGAAATTGCGATAAAATTCATAAAGGACAGCTTTGAAAAGGAGCTTGCGGAAGCTCTTAATTTAACCCGTGTTTCCGCACCGCTTTTTGTTTTCCCTGAAACAGGTCTTAACGATAACCTAAGCGGTGTAGAGCGTCCGGTTGAATTTGATATCCTCGATATAGATCATAGAAAAGTACAGGTCGTACAGTCCCTTGCAAAATGGAAAAGGCTTGCGCTTAAAAAATACGGTTTTACAGAGGGAACAGGCCTTTATACAGATATGAATGCAATTCGTCGTGACGAAAAGCTTGATGCAATACATTCGATATATGTTGACCAATGGGACTGGGAAAAGGTTATAAAACCCGAGGAGAGGAATCTCCATACCCTTAAAAATACCGTAAAGGAAATTTACGAAACCTTAAAAGAAACTCAGCTCAAGCTTTGCGGAAGATTTCCCGCAATAAAGCCGTTCCTTCCGGATGAAATAACCTTTATTTCCACACAGGAGCTTGAGGATATGTATCCGAACAAAACTCCAAAGGAAAGAGAGGATGCTGTCTGCGAAAAATTCGGAGCGGTTTTCCTTATGCAAATAGGACTTCCGCTTAAAAGCGGAAAGCCTCATGACGGACGAGCACCGGACTATGATGATTGGATGCTCAACGGTGATATCCTTGTATGGAACCCTGTTCTCGAGCACGCATTTGAAATTTCATCCAT
>CAZEKU010000002.1:0-3685 GCA_964512935.1 uncultured Oscillospiraceae bacterium
CGGGCATAAGAGATGCAAAAAAACTTTCAACACCGCATTCTTTTGCGATTTTTTCAGCAGCGTGCTCATTATCTCCGGTGAGCATTACGCTGTGCTCAACACCGAGCTCCTTGAGCATTTCAATGGAAGCTTTCGCTTCTTCTCTTATGGTATCCTCAAGGAAAATACTTCCTGCAAGTTTTCCGTTAAGCGCAACATAAAGGTTTGCACCCTGTTTTTCGGAAAGCTCGATGCTCATATGCTCAAAGAGCTTTTTGTTTCCGCAAACTACGGAAACATCACCGAAGTTTACCGTTACGCCCTCGCCTGCAATTTCATTTACCTTTTCGGCAGAGGGAAGTTCCAAACTGCGTTTTTGAGCTTCGGCCACAACGCATTTTGCAATAGGATGATCGGAAAGCACTTCTGCTGCAGCTGCATAGCGAAGAATTTCTTCTTCGCTGTATTCACCGTTTGTCTCTATTCTTTCGACCCTCAAAACTCCGGAAGTAAGCGTTCCGGTTTTATCGAAAACGGCATTTTTTACATTTGCAAGGCGCTCACAATATTCGGAGCCTTTTATGATAACACCATGCTTAGATGCTGCTCCGATTCCCGCAAAATATGCAAGCGGTACGGAAAGTACCAACGCACAGGGACAGCTTGAAACCAAGAATACAAGCGCACGGTGTATTGCCTCGGAAAATTCAAGCCAACCGAATACCCAAGGTACAACGAAAACAAGTGCTGCAAGGACTATTACTATAGGGGTATAAATTTCGGAAAAACGGGTGATAAATTTTTCGACCTCGCCTTTTTTTGCAGAGGCGCCCTCGACCATTTCGATAATTCTTGCAGCGGCGGAATCGCCATAACCGCTTACAGTTTCGCAATGTGCAGGACTTCCCAATACAACGCAGCCTGCTTTAAGTATTTCGCCCGTTTCGATATGTACAGGCATACTTTCTCCGGTAAGCGCAGAGGAATCTGCCATAACGCTTTCGGAAATTACCTTGCAGTCAAGGGGAACTCTTTCGCCGACTTTTACGACAATCTCCGTACCGATTTCGACTTCTTCCGCCGGAACAGAGATTATTTCATCGCCCGAAACAACATTTGCACTATCCGGACGGATATCCGCAAGGGCAGCTATATTTTTCTTTGAACGGTCGACCGCAAGTCCCTCAAGATTTTCACCGAAGGTGAAAAGAAGTGCAACCATAGTTCCCTCGACATATTCGCCTATGAGGAATGCGGCAATAACCGCAATTGACATAAGTGTTTCTTCACCGAAACGAAGATGGATTATATCCTCAAAACCCTCTTTAAGAACCTCGCCTCCTGCGATAAGGGTTACCGCAAGGCATATCCAAAGTGAAAAAGGTTTTAAAACGGGAATAAAGCTCAGCGCAAAAAATACTGCACAAACAGCTGTAATTTTGAGCTTTTTCTTTATTTCATCACTATCCATTCCACCATGACAGGCGCAGCTGTGACCGTGATGATCATGGCAGCAGGAACAATCGTGCTCATGTTCATGGCAATGGTGCTCATGTTCGTGGCAATGATGCTCATGTTCGTGGCAATGATGCTCATGTTCGTGGCAATGATGCTCATGTTCGTGCTCATTGCAGCAGCACTCTTTTTTATTGCAACATTCGGACATTTTAATCCTCCTCTACATGTGAAATTCCGGTGCAGAGAATTGCACCGATATGGGCATCATCAAGGGAATAATACATCTGTTTACCCTCTCGTCTGCTTTTAATAAGTCTTGCGGATTTAAGTACCGAAAGCTGATGTGAAACTGCACTTTGACTCATTTCAAGCAAATCGCAAAGACAGCATACGCACATTTCTCCCTCGGAAAGCGCTGCAAGAATTCTTATTCTTGTTTTATCTCCGAATATCTTAAAAACCTCGGCGGTTTTTTCAAGAATATCCTCCGAAGGCATATTTGCCCTTGTTTGTTCTATTATATGACTGTGCTCGGGATGTGCATCTGCCAAAAAATCAGCTCCTTGATGAAAGTATGAACATATGAACAAGCGTTCATATGTTTTCAAGGAGATTATACTCCTCCCCGCTCTCTATGTCAATAGCTAAACACGGTTTTGATAAAAAATATCTTCCCTAAAGCTCATAGGATACGAAGAAACCATATTTCCATCAAGATTTTCCCTATTCATATCCACCGCACATATGCGGCTGTTTTTGCTTGTTCTATAATAATAAATCTTATTTTCAATATCAATACAGGAGGAATAAACCGTTTCCGGCAAAGCATTGTTTTCAAGACGAACACAGCCTTTCGGCTGTGTTACCGTTTCTAAAATATGAAAAAATCCCATTATCTCGCAATTTTCATCCAAAATATAATTTTGCTTTACAAAAACCGCTTTAACAAATCTGGACATTGATGACATATCTCCCGGAATTCCGAAAGCACCAAGCCCTCTGCTGTAAAGAGAATTTTCTTCGTTACCCATATTTTTCGGCTCATAAGGGCTTAAATTCAAATAATTTTGCAGATTTATCATTTGAAAATCGAAGGAAGGCTCATTTGTGAGGACTCCTACGGGATTTTCGAAAATATTGAGCTTATTTTTACTTTGTTCCACAACAATGCTTCTATTTTTATCCGTAAAAATCCAATGTAATGGCGTTGATTTAAGCTTTTTTGAAAAGCTTAAATCCGTTATGGTGCATTTTGAAAGTTTTTCAAAAGCCTCGCTTAAATTTTTGCATGAGCATAAAATCCATGGAATAAGCTCAAAAGATGCGGGTGCAAATTTCGATTCGGTTTCACAATTATAAAAGGCGGTTTTTGGAAAATTAAGCCCTGCGGCACAGAGTCCGTATTCATTTACAGCATCGTAAAAAAGCGGATAGCCGTCCTCGATAAATGCTGTCCCCATTATTGCATAGTGGTTTTTAATTTCTCCAAGGGTTTTAAATTTAATCGGAAAATTTCTCGGAACAACTGCAACGCTTTCGGAATAATGGTATTCAAGGTCGAGATTTCTTCCGAAAAGAGGTTTTTTATCCTTAATAAAAACGGCAGTACACATTTTATTCTCCTTTTTGCACTATTTGAAAGGATTTTATTGTGATTATTTTTCACTTTTATATATTGAATATTCTTTTATTTTTGCTATAATTAAAGTGTTAGAATATGCGCAACTTTTAGAAGCACGAAAGGAGGACTTTTAAAGCTTTAGGCTTAAGGTTTTTCTTTGCGTGCTTTTTTGTTGCCGAAAGGGGATTTTTTTATTGATCTATGACGTTGCTGTGATCGGTGCAGGAATTATCGGCTGCGGAGTTGCAAGAGAACTCTCCCGTTATAATTGCAAAGCTGTTCTGATCGAAAAGGAAAACGATGTTGCAATGGGTACAACCCGTGCTAACAGCGCTATCATCCATGCAGGCTATGACCCTAAACCCGGAACTCTTATGGCTAAATATAATGTACCGGGAAATAAGCTTGCAGGCGAAATTTGTGAGGAGCTTGATGTTCCTTTCAAACGCTGCGGATCGTTTGTTCTCGCTTTTGATGAAAGCGATATGGAAACCGTAAAACATCTTTATGAAAACGGTATTGCAAACGGCGTTCCGGATATGCAGATCCTTTCCGGCGACGAAGTTCGCAAAATGGAGCCTAATGTTTCCGAAAACTGTGTCGGAGCACTTTTTGCCCCCTCCGCAG
>CAZEKU010000002.1:3695-31354 GCA_964512935.1 uncultured Oscillospiraceae bacterium
GTGTTGACCTTAAACTTTGCTGGGAACTTAATTCCATTGAAAAACAGGGCGATGTTTTTGTTCTTACAAACAAAAACGGTGAAAAAATCGAAGCTAAATTCGTAGTAAACGCCGCAGGCGTTTACAGCGATACCGTTGCAAATATGGTTGGCGACAGCAGCTTTTCCATTGATTCCTCAAGAGGACAGTATTATCTTCTCGATAAATCTCAGGGCGAACTTTTTAGTCATGTTATGTTCCAATGCCCCGGTCCTCTCGGAAAAGGCGTTCTTGTTGCACCTACCGTTCACGGAAACCTTATTGTAGGCCCCGATGCAAATCCCGGCTGTGAAAAGGACGATACCTCCACCGACAGAAACGGTCTTGCAAATGTTGCCGCAACCAGTAAAAAAACTACCACCGCAGTTAATTTCCGTGAGTGCATCCGCAACTTTGCTGGACTCAGAAGTGAGCCCTCCACTCACGATTTCATCATAGGTTTCTCCGAAGTTGATAATCATTTTATGAATATCGCAGGAATTAAATCCCCCGGTCTTTCCGCAGCTCCTGCAATTGTTGTTGATGCTGTAAGAATGCTTCTTGAAGCAGGTGTCCCCTCCGATAAAAAGGATAATTTCATCGGAGGACATAAGCATATTCGTTTTAAAGAGCTTTCAGACGAAGAAAAGGCTGAGGTTATTGCAAAAAATCCCGCATATGGCCGTGTAATTTGTCGCTGTGAAACAATAACCGAGGGCGAAATTATTGATGCACTTCACGGTGTTATAGTACCGAGAACTCTTGACGGTATCAAACGCCGCTGCAACGCAGGTATGGGCAGATGTCAAAGCGGTTTCTGCGGCCCTAAGGTTCTTGAAATAATCGCACGTGAGTTCAATATGGACCCCGTTGATGTTCTTCTTGATAAAGAAGGCTCCTACATACTCACAGGTAAAACCACGAAAGGAGGCTGCCGTTAATGTATTATGATTTAGTTGTTGTCGGCGGAGGCCCCGCAGGTCTTGCTGCTGCAGAGGAAGCTAAAAGAAACGGAGCAGGCTCCGTTCTTATAATCGAGCGTGATAAAGAGCTCGGTGGAATTCTTAATCAGTGCATCCATTCCGGTTTCGGTCTTCATGTATTTAAAGAACAGCTTTCCGGCCCCGAATATGCACAGCGTTTTATTGACCGCCTTGAGGGCACCGGTATTGATGTAAAAATTGATACAATGGTACTCGGAATTACTCCGGATAAATCCGTTTATGCAATCAGCGCCGCAGAGGGTTATATGAAAATAGATGCAAGCGCAATTGTTCTTGCAATGGGTTGCCGTGAAAGAACTCGTGGTGCTATTGCAATTCCCGGTGAAAGACCCTCCGGTATTTTCACCGCAGGTGCTGCACAGAAATATATCAACATGGACGGATATATGGTCGGTAAAAAGGTACTCATCCTCGGTTCCGGAGATATCGGTCTTATTATGGCAAGAAGAATGACCCTTGAGGGCGCTGAGGTAAAGGCAGTTGTAGAGCTTATGCCCTATTCTAACGGTCTTAAACGAAATATCGCGCAGTGCCTTGATGACTACGGAATTCCGCTTTATCTCAGCCACACCGTAACCGATATCAAGGGCGAAAACGGTCGTCTTTCTAAGGTTATTGTAAGCAAGGTGGATGGCTATGACCCCATTCCCGGTACCGAAATTGAATTTGATGTTGATACCCTTCTTCTTTCAGTAGGTCTTGTTCCCGAAAACGAACTTTCCCGCTCCGCAGGTGTTGTTCTTGATAAACGCACAAACGGTGCAATTGTTGACGAAGCAATGATGACCTCAATCCCCGGAATTTTTGCCTGCGGAAATGTTCTTCATGTTCATGACCTTGTTGACTTCGTAACTCACGAATCCGAAAGAGCAGGTAAGGCTGCCGCAGAATATCTTAAAGCACAGCGTGAGGGCAAAACCTCCGATGAAAGCGAAGCTCCTATCGAATTCCATAACGGAGATTTCATCGGTTACACCGTTCCTCAAAAGGTCACTGTTTCTAAAGTTGACAAATTCCTTGAGGTACTTTTCCGTGTCCGTGCAGTGCTCAATAACGCAACCGTTGTTGTTAAAGCAGGGGACAAAGTTCTTATGAGCAAAAAGCATGAGCAAATGCTCCCGGCTGAAATGGAAAAACTTATCATTCCCAAAAAGATGCTTGAAATGGCAGAGGGAAAAGATATTGAAATTGCTGTTGTAAAGGACGGTGAGGAATAATGCTTAAAACAATAACCTGTATCTGCTGCCCTAAAGGCTGTCTTGTTACACTTGATACCGAAAATCCCGAATCCACAATAAAAGGTTTCGGCTGCCCTCAGGGCAGAGAATATGCTATCGGTGAGCTTACCCATCCTATGAGAACAATTTCCTCCACTGTTGAAATTAAGGGTGGTCTTCATCCGAGAATCCCCGTTAAAACAAACGGCAATATTCCTAAGGAGAAAATTTTCGAGGTAATGGATGAAATAAATAAAATTTCCGTTGAAAGTCCCGTAAAATGCGGTGATATACTTCTTGAAAATGTTCTCGACACCGGTGTAAACATCGTTGCCTGCAGAGATATGTAATATCTTTATAAAATTTGATCCGACCTTATAAAAAGGTCGGATCTTTTTTTGTGGAAAAATAGCAACAGCAAGTTGCTTGTCAAGCACATAAAACCGTAATATAATTTTTTTGAGGTGATGAGCATGGATACAAAAGATGTTATTCTTAAATGCAGAGCACAGATGGGACTTTCTCAAGATGAACTTGCGGAAAAGGTTTTTGTTACCCGTCAAGCTGTATCTCGTTGGGAAACAGGTGAAACAACTCCTAATACCGAAACTCTTAAACTTCTTTCAAAGCTCTTCGATGTTTCAATAAACACACTTCTCGGCTCTCCGAGAAAACTTATTTGTCAATGCTGCGGAATGCCTCTTGACGATTCTGTTATAAGTAAGGAAAAGGACGGAATATTCAATGAGGATTACTGCAAATGGTGCTACGCAGACGGAGAATATATGTATCATGATTTGGATAATCTCATTGATGTCTGTGTGAACAATATGTCAAGCGAAAGTTTTCCTCCGGATAAGGTTCGTGAATATCTTAAAGAAACTCTTCCGCAGCTTGACTATTGGAAAAAATACATCTATTTAGACGGCAAGGATAAATTCGATGAATTTAAAAATAAGCTTTTGGAGGAAATAAATTCGCTTAATATTGAGGGAATGCCTAAGGTCGAAAAACTAAACGCCCTTGTTGGAGGTTATGTTAATTTGGAATACAGACTTCCTAACGGAAATTCCGTTAAATTCCTCGACGACAGCGCAACCTATCTCGGAAATCAGCTTGAATGTGAATTCGGCGGAGAAAGGTGCTTCGGGGTAATTGCAAATATGGATTTTATTTTGGTCAGCACATATGGAAAAGACGGTATTGACCCGGAGCTTGTTATTTACAAAAAAAGGTAAATTATTTAAAAAGGCACAGCGTTTTTTACACTGTGCCTTTTTTACGGAATTTCGTTTTCGGTTTTAAATTTTTTAAGGGCGGAGCTTTTTTCGGAAAAATTCGGATAGTTTTCTTCAAGATATTTTATATTTTCAATATCGCATATGGATATTGATTTTTCCATACATTTTTCAAAAAGCTCCTCTGTCATAGGAACTCTTTTGGAAATTGCATTCAATTCTTCATCGGAATATTTTGAAATAAAAAGCGAAAAGCTTAAAAACCTTGCTTTTTCCGATTCAAAAATTTTTTCATCACCCATAATTTTCTCCGAAATCAATTTGATTTTTTTATTGTAACACATAGTAACACCATTTATGATATGATGCAAGCTATTTTTTCAGACTTTTTTTATTTTATGGATTTTTTTGTTTCTCTCAAATAAAGTACAATATCAAAATACCACCGTATTTATATTTTGTCAAATATAATATTACAATAGTATTGTAATTTTTATTATTTGGGAGAAAATTATGCTTAATCAGAGAATTCGTGAGCTAAGGCTCGCAAAAAATATAAGTCAAGTAAAGCTCGCTGAGCTTCTCGGTGTTACAAAACAAAGCGTTTCAAATTGGGAAAACGATAATATACAGCCCTCTGTTGAAATTGTTGTAAAGCTTGCCGCAATTTTCGATGTATCAACGGATTATTTGCTCGGACTTGAAAATTCCCGCTCTATTGATGTAAGTGAGCTTTCCCCTGAAGAAATTGCACATATTCAGCTTATAATAAATGATATTAAAAAACATAAATAAGCCTATCCTCCTTTCTCGAAAGAGTTTGGAGGATTTTTATTATTTTTGAATTAGCACTCTTGGTATTTGAGTGCTAATTTTTACAGTTTGTTAAAATTTGTGTAACACAATTTGCGATTTTCGGCACTATACTAATAGATGTCGAAAGGAAGTAGACAGAATGAAAATGAGAAGAGATGATTACCGATGGGTCATATAAGATATTTAAAAAAGCTCCGACCTTTTCGGATAAAATTTTAAAAGAAAGTCAAAAATTAAATTGTTTAAAAATTCATTTTTATATTGGAGGTATTCATTATGTTTGAAATCGTTCGTAGAAATAATAACCACATAAATTCTTATAATCCTTTCCGTGAAATTGAAGAAATGGAAAGAAACTTTTTCGCAAATCCTTTCGGTTCTTTCTTTAATAACAGCGATATTGCTGAATTCAAAACCGATGTCACCGATGAGGGTGACCATTATCTGATGGAGGCTGACCTTCCCGGATTTGATAAAAAGGATATTCGCCTTGACCTTAACGGTGACACCCTTACAATAAACGCAGAGCGTCATTCTAAAGTTGAGGAAAAGGATAAGGACAAAGTAGTTCGTGTTGAGCGTTCCTATGGTTCTTACAGCAGAAGCTTTGATGTTTCCGGTATTGATACCGACCAAATCAAAGCAAAATATGATAACGGTGTTCTTAAACTTACCCTTCCTAAAAAACAGGTTGTTTTGCCTGAGGGAAAACAGCTTGAAATTGAATAAACCGAATCCCGGTTTATATAAAAAGCCAAGGTGCTTTGCACCTTGGCTTTTTCTTTAAACAACAAGCTCGTATTCGCCTGTACCGTTTGTTTCGTTATAGTAATCCCAAAGATTATTAGGGTCAAAAATTCCTTTATCTGTAACAACTCCCGTTACAAGCTCCGGAGGAGTTTTGTCGAAAGCGGGATAGAATCCGTTTACACCGTCAACCGCAGTTCTATTTCCGAGTGCCTCAAGCACAAGGCTGCTGTCACGCTCCTCGATTTTTACATCCTTTGCAAATTCATGGCATTTATCCGGAGCGCCTGTTACATAAAAAGGAATTCCCCAATATTTTGCAGCAAGAGCAATTTGGAAAGTGCCTACTTTGTTGATAACATATCCGTCCATTGTTATAGCATCCGCCGCACAGGTGAATACATCAACATTTTTTTCATGCATTGTCCATCCGGGCATATTATCGGTTATAACGGTAACATCAAATCCCATATCGTGAATTACGGATGCGGTAAGGCGCGCTCCCTGAAAATAGGGTCTTGTTTCGGGGCAGATGAATTTTATCTTTTTGCCCCTTGCTTTACATTCCTTGCACATAAAACCGAGTATTGTTTCCGCAAAGCATTGTGTCATAACAGTGCCCTCATCCGGGAATTTATCCACAAGATGCTTTGCAATTTCCTCTATTTTGCGATATCTGTTATCGGTAAGAGCGATTATTCTTTCGAAAGTAGCTTTTATTGCGTTTTCATCGCCTGCCGCTAAAGCCTCCTCGGCAGCCTCAAGGCATGAATCGGTTATGAGTTTCATTCGTTTTGCTGTGGTGGGTCTTGCGTTTGCTATCATATAGGCTGCAAAACGAAGATGCTCAAGCATTTTTTCCGTTGGCATATCCTTTGCCTCATATGCAGCAAGCACCATTCCCATTCCTGCTGCAAGATAAGGCCCTGCGCTTTGAGTAACCATATCTTTTATTGCCGCAGCAACCTCTGCAGAGGTGTTGCAGGTGACAAAGCTCACCGGGTGAGGATAGCAGCGTCTATCAAGTATACGCACCTTTCCATCCTCATACCATGCGACATTTTCATATTTTAAAAGGAATGCAAGTCCCTCATCTGCTCTTGACATTATAAAATCCCCTTTCGGAATATGCTTCTTAAAATATTATACTCTCTTAACGCAAAACTTACAAGTTTTGAAAAAATTTTATTCATTTCGTCAAAACTCACCCCTTGTTTTAAAATGTGATTGATATTATAATGTACTTTATAAATTTGCGGAAAGGAGATGGATTTTTTGAACCCTGCAGACGAATATATACAGAAATTCAAAGAATTGGAATCGGTTGTTAAAGATACTTTCGGTCTTAACGATTGGGATTCCGTAAGCAATTTTCTTTCAAAGCGTGATGAATACCGTCCTTTTCGTGAGGAAATAAAATACTGTCAAGAGGTTAGAAATCTTCTTCAGCATAAGCAGAAGATAGGTGGAGAATATCCTGTTGAGCCCTCCCGTGAAATGATAATTTTTTTGGAGAATTTAATAAATTCTCTTAAAAACCGTAAAACCTGCGGCGAAATAATGGTTCCTTTGGAAAGGGTTTTTTACCGCAAAAGAACCGATTGTGTAAGAGAAACCCTTATGAGAATGCGTGATATACCCTCCGGCCATGTGCCTATTTTGACTGATGACAAAAGGGTTTTCGGAGTTTTTACCGCTGTTTCTTTCCTTAATTTAATAGCTGACCGCAGGGGCGAATCCATTGATTCCTCCTTTGATTTTTCATCTATGGAAAAATACATTTCCCTTGACCACCATGATTCCGAGGTTTACCGCTATGTAAAATCCTCTATGTATGTGGATGAGCTCCGTGATATTTTTACAAAAACTTATTCCGGCGGAAAACGCCTTTCAATGGTCTTTGTTACCGAAAACGGAAAATCAAGCGGAGAGCTTTTGGGAACAATTTCCCCTTGGGATGTTCTTGTAAAAGAAAATACTCAATGAAACTCCATGCAACAAAATTCGCAATTTTCGACACTTATTTAATAGGATTTTAATATTTATTCTATTGTTTTCGCCCAAATATAATGGTATTATTAGTATGTAGTAGTTTATCCCTAAGAAAGGAATGATTATAATTGTCCGAAGAATTTAAAAATTCAGAAAACCTCGGCACAGAACAGCAGGGCAAAAAGCCCTTTTCCGTAAATATTCCGGAGGATGATTTTATAAACGAAATCCCCGCTCCGGAAACGGATTCCCCTAAAACAAAATCACACAAAGTGGTTCGCTATGTTGAAACCGCTCCCGAAAAAGCTCCCGAAAGCAAATCCGATAAGAAAAAAAGCGGTGCTGTAGGTGAGTTTTTCGCAGGTGCAGCAGCAGGTGCAAAAACTGTCGGTGAGGGTATTTCCGCAGGAATTAAAACTATCTCCGAGAAAAAACCCAAAACCGAAAAACCTAAGGCAGAAAAAAGCAAGGCTGTTGCAGAATCACAATTCCCTAAGGACGAAAACAAGGCTTCCACTATGAGCGGAATTATAAATAAGCTCAACGCACTTCCTACCGGTGCTGTAATAGGCGGTGCCGCAATTCTTCTTGTTATACTTGTTGCGATAATTCTTATTGCTGCAACAAGCTGCACCCCTGCGGAAAACAATCCTTCAAGCAATCCCGGTCAAATTGTCATAAACCCCGGCGAAAGCAGCTCCTCCGAAAGCGAATCCGAGGCTGACACAAAGCTTGAAATTCCCGACAGAAAAACTCAGCTTGCGGATGCTTTCAGCGCAAACAACGATGTTGTTGCATGGCTTTATATCCCCGGTCTTGAAGATATTGACGCAGGCGTATGTTTCAGCTATGATTCCACCTATCCTTATGATAAGCGTGATATAACCGGAAAAAAAGTTGCTCAAAGCTACTGGATCAACGGTGCATATTACACTCATTACCGTGGACTTTTCGGTGATACCGCAGAGGAACTTTCCACTAACACCGTAATTTTCGGTCACAGTGACCTCGGCAAAGAAAACCTTTCTTATGCAAACGATGACCCTACAGGTCCTCTTTTCTCTCAGCTTTTCAACTTTAAGGATCCTTCCTTTGCAGAAAAAACTCCTTATATCTACCTTACTCTTCCGGGCGAGGACACTGTTTGGGAGGTATTCTCGGTTTTCTATAACGATGCAAACGCCACCGCAAAAACCTTTGCCTCTTACTATAAGAAAAACAGCGGCGACCTTTGGTATATTGAGCCCGCACCTGTTAAATCAGAGTACCAGGCTATGATTGACACCGCAAAATCACGTTCCCTTTATGATTATGATGTAGAAGTTACAACTGCCGACCGTATACTCACCCTTTCCACCTGCACAGTCGGTTACGGTCTAAGCGCCCGTGCTGATTATCGTTGCCAAACTTGTTGAAAACACAGATGGACTTGTAAATAAAAACGCATCTTTCGTAATAAATGCAGATGCCCCCATCCCCTCAAGCTTTAAGGACGAATTCAGCAAATACGTTCTTAACTGGAAACCCTCTGCAAACTGATTTTAAAAGCGCACACCTTTTCGGTGTGCGCTTTTTGCTATTCTTAAAATTCGCCCGACTAATTTCGATTTTAATGTTGCAATTTCGATTTTCGGGTGCTATAATAAACAAAAATGATCTTTAAGACGGTACAGAGAGACCGGCAAGATCGAAAACCCAAGATTTTTTGGCTATAATTGGAGTTTACGGTTCTGCCCTCTTACCGGCAGAACCGTTTTTTTATTTTCCGAAAGGAGGACTGTAATTGGAATTTAAAGCCGACCTTATGGATGCAGATGCATTAAAACGCTGTCTTATAAGGATCTCGCATCAAATTCTTGAACGCAACGGCGGAACCGATGAGCTTTGCCTTGTGGGTATAAAAACAAGAGGTATTCCCATTGCACAGATCATTCGTGATAATATTTTTAATATCGAAGGTACCGATGTTCCTGTCGGAACCATTGATATAAGCTTTTATCGTGATGATGTCAGCCATGATTCTTCCGACCCGGAAATAAGCGGTGCGGATCTTCCTTTTGATGTAACCGGAAAAACAATCGTCCTTGTGGACGATGTTATTTATACCGGAAGGACAACCCGTGCTGCCATAGACTGTCTTTTAAAACATGGCAGACCCTCTATGATACAGCTTGCGGCGGTTATTGACCGTGGCCATCGAGAACTTCCCATTCGCCCGGATTTTGTGGGCAAAAACATTCCAACTTCGCGTGAGGAGCTCATATCCGTTTGTCTACCGTCCGTTGACGGAGAATTCGGCGTAAAGCTTTTTACAAAATAAACCGAAATTTGAGGAGGAACATCAGATGAAACTTATTTACGATGTCGAGGACAAGCCTAAATTCAGTCAGCTTATAATCTTCGCATTCCAACAGCTTCTTGCAATTATCACCGCAACCATTGTAGTACCGATACTCGTTAACGCATACGGTGCTGTAAACCTTGAAATGGACCCCGCAGCAGCGCTTCTCGGTGCAGGTGTAGGTACTCTTGTTTATCAGTTCTTTACCAAAAAGAAAAGTCCTGTTTTCCTCGGAAGCTCTTTCGCATTCCTTTCATCCATGTATTCGGCAACCCTTTTCGGTTATTTTGGAATTATTGTGGGTGCATTTTTTGCCGGCGCTGTTTATGTAGTTATTGCACTTCTTGTAAAAGCAGTTGGCTCCGGTTGGCTTGATAAACTTATGCCCACCGTTGTAATCGGGCCTACCGTTGCTCTTATCGGACTTTCTCTTGCAGGCAACGCAGTTGCAGACCTTACAAAATCCTCTGCAACCGGTGCTGCTTACAGCCTTGCGGCTATTGTCTGCGGACTTTTTACCTTCGGTGTTACAGTTTTCGTTTCTACTAAAGGAAAAGGCTTTGCAAAGCTTATCCCCTTCATCATCGGTGTTCTTTCCGGTTATGCTCTTGCATCCGTATTCACCTTTATCGGAATGGCAACCGGAATTGATTCTCTTAAAATAGTTGATTTCTCCGCTCTTGTAAATAACTTCAGCACCCTTTCACTCGGAAGTTTTATACATATCCCCAAATTCGCTTTTGTTGAGGCCTTTAAAGAACTTTCAAACGGCGGATTCGCAATGACTCTTGCAGACTTCGGAACTCTTACACTCCTTTATGCACCTGTTGCATTCGTTGTTTTCGCAGAGCATGTTGCAGACCATAAAAATATCTCCACCATTATTGAGCGTGACCTTCTCAGCGAGCCCGGTCTTGATAAAACCCTCCTCGGCGACGGTGTAGGCTCTATGGCAGGCGCTTTCTTCGGCTGCTGCCCTAACACCACCTACGGTGAATCCGTCGGCTGCGTTGCTATCACCAAAAACGCATCCATTGTAACCATAAGAACTGCCGCCCTCCTCTCGATTCTCCTTGCATTCTTCAGCCCCTTTGTAGCTTTCGTAAATACAATTCCAAGCTGTGTTCTCGGCGGAATCTGCGTTGCACTCTACGGTTTCATCGCTGTATCCGGTCTTAAAATGATTCAGAGCGTTGACCTCAACAAAGAGCACAATCTCTTTGTAGTAAGCTCCATTCTTATCCTCGGAATAGGCGGATTCATGCTCGACTTCGGCGCTCTTCAGATAACCTCCATTGCAGCAAGCCTTGTTGTAGGTATCATTGTAAACCAGCTCCTTAAAGAGAAAAACGCATAATTTTTCATAAAAAGCAGTTAAAGCAGCCCTTGTTAAAACAGGGCTGCTTTTTTAAATTTATTCAAAAATCAGGTTTGTTAACAAAAAATTTACCTTAAATATTCCAAATCCGCCATTTTATAGCTATATAATAGGTAAAAAGAACTTGCAGTATTCTGTGATTTGTCGTAAAATAGTATCGTATAAAATTATGCCTTTAATATTAAGGAGGACATTTAATGAAAAAAAGAATACTCAGCGCCTTTATTGCTGTACTTATGGTAGTACTTCTTCTTCCTGTACAGGCTTTTGCTGCAACAGAAGAAATAAAAGGCGGCTATGTTAACCAAAGCTTTGAAACCGTTATCGGAACCGTTGTCGGTGCAAAAACTTTTTCAAAAAGCGGAAACGTCCCGGACGGTCTTAAGCTTTCCGGCAGCTGGTCTTATAAGAACTCCTACGGTGATTATGTTCTTAAAATGATCATCTCCGGTAAACCCACTAAAGCAGGTACTTATAACTTCTCCGTCAGCTACAATAAAGAGGACGGAACCGTTGTTAAAAGAATCGATTACACCATGACCATCGGTCAGAAGGCTCCTTTCGATTTCATCACCTCCATCAGAGTTGACAAATGGCCCAACAAAACCGAATATTATCTCGGTGACTCCATTGACCTCACCGGAATGAAGGTTTCCGCAGTTGCATATAACTATGATGCAGAGCTTAATGCCTTTGTTCCCAGCGAAATTGACGTAACCGACCTTTGCTGGGTTGAACCCGCTGTTTTCACTTCCGATGAAGCTCAGAATGTTGATGTTTACATGAAAGCTCCCGGCAATCAGGATGGCGATATCGAAACATTCACCGACCATTTCCGTGTAAGCTTTAAATATGCAAACCCCAACGATATCCTCAGAATTGAAATTTATCAAAAGCCCACTAAGCTCAGCTACACTGTCGGTGAGACTCTTGATACCACAGGAATGACCGTTCGTCTTCATAAAGGTGACGGCAGTGCTCAGGATATCACAAGCGGTTTCAAAACCGATGTTTCAACTCTTACCGAAGTAGGTACTAAAACCGTTACCGTAACTTATGAAAACAACGGTAAACAGCTTACCGCAACCTTTGATGTTACCGTAGCCGAAAAGGTTGTTGAATCAAGCTCTTCCGCAGTGGAAGTTCCTTCCTCTTCGTCTTCTTCCGTTTCGGAATCTTCCTCTGAAAGTTCTTCCGAATCCTCTATGCCCGAAATTTCCGTTCCGGAAAGTTCTTCCGAATCCTCTATGCCTGAGGTTTCCTCCGAAAGCTCTTCCGAATCCTCTAATGAAATCGAAGTAATCGGAAACAATAACAATAATTCTAACAGCGAAAGTTCCGGTATTCCTTTCTGGGTATGGATTATTGTGGCACTCCTCGTAATTCTTATTGCGGCAGCTGTTGCACTTTTCCTTATCGGAAGAAAACATCTTGATGAATAAAATTAAAAGGCACCGCAAGGTGCCTTTTTTATGCAAGAAAAAACGCACACCGAGGTGTGCGTTTTTGTTTTAATATTTCATTGCTGTGACAACTCTGTCACGACCCTCAAGGTCTTTCATAACCATTGCATCGCTGTAACCGTTCTGTGTAAGTATTTCCACAACGGCGGGGCCCTGTGTATCACCTATTTCAAAAGCTATCATACCGCTTTCGTTAATATGGTCAAACCAATTTTTTGATATTGCCCTGTAATAATCAAGTCCGTCCTCTCCGCCGAAAAGCGCAGTTTCAGGCTCATGTGTCACTTCGGTTTGGAGATTTTTCATTTCATCATCGGTTATGTAAGGCGGATTTGATATTACACAGTCAAAATTTCCGAATGCCTCTAAGGCGTCCTGTTTAAGCGTTTTAACGGGAAAGCCATGCAGTTCATTATTTCTTTCGAGATATTCGAAAGCATTGTCATAAAGCTCTACGGCGGTCATATCAACTTTAGGCAGGCCTTTTGCTATTGTTATTGCAATGCAGCCTGTTCCGGAACAGAGGTCGACCATTTTCGGCGGAATTGCCCTTGAATAATATCTGAGCACCACTTCGCAAAGAAGTTCCGTTTCGGGTCTCGGAATGAGCACGCCCTCGCCTACGAAGAATTTTCTTCCATAAAATTCCCAATTTCCGATTATATATTGCAGAGGATATCCCGATGCTCTTTTTTCAGCTGCCTCGAAAAGCATTTTTTCCTGCTCATCATTGAGCTGTTCATCGGGCACAAAAATCTCCGGCTGTCTTGGAAGCTTTAAAATTTCTTCCATGAGCACGGATGCTTCAAATTCGGGGGAATCCACCTCTGTTTCTTTGAAACGCTTTAGGATTCTTTCATAAGCCTCTTTTACATTCATCAGTATATAGCATCCTCCGGATTTTCGGGTAAAACGGGTTTTACAGCCTCAATTGCAACCTCAATCATGCTGTCATCGGGCTCCTGAGTTGTAAATCTTTGGAACCAAAGGCCCGGTGCGGAAATTATTCTTGTAAGCCAGTTATCATGTCTTCCTGCAAATTTTATTATTTCATAAGAAATTCCAACGGTTACGGGGAGCAAAACTATCTTGAGCAAAATTCTGATAAAGACATTTTCCCATGTTACAATTGAGGAAACAAGTATGCTTACTACGAGCACGATGAGCATAAAGCTTGTTCCGCATCTGGGGTGAAAGCGTTTTTGCTCTCTTACATTTTCAACCGTAAGCTCAAGTCCTTTTTCGTAGCAGAAAATTGTTTTATGCTCTGCGCCATGATACATAAAAGTTCTGTGGATATCATCCATTTTTGAAACGGCGATTACATAGATGAGAAAAATTGCTATTTTTACAATACCCTCCACTGCGGAAAGCACAACTTTGTTTTCGATATAATTTCCCACAAATCCTCCTATGAGGGCAGGAATTCCGAAGAAAAGTCCCACTGCAAGAACAACCGCTAAAAGCGTTGCAATTGTTGCAAAAACAGCTCCCGCCGCTTTTCCGAAAACCTTGTTTATCCAAATTTCAAGCTTATCGGGCTCTTCCTCCTGTCCGGAAAGATCAGCCGATTTCATAAGACAGTCGTAACCGGTTATGAGGGTATCAATGAAGTTAAAGGTTCCTCTTAAAAAAGGAATTTTTCTTATGCCTGTGGCTTTTTTTGTATCCCAAACGGAAAGATCTATTTCACCGTTCGGTTTTCTTACTGCCATTGCACTTTTGAAAGGGCCTTTCATCATAATTCCTTCAAGAAGAGCCTGTCCTCCTACGGAGGTTTTTATTGCGCAGGTCTGTTTTTCGTTATTTTCCATTATTATCTCCTTTTTCGTTATTTATCTATCGGAAGGCGGATTGTGACGGTTGTACCGTCACCTTCTACGCTGTCAAGAAGAAGTTCGCCGCCGTGCATTGTTACTATTTCATCTGCCACCGCAAGGCCTATTCCGCTTCCTCTGCGAGTAGCATTTCCTTTAAAGAACTTTGTCTTAACTTTATCAAGCTGCTCTGCGGGAATTCCAATTCCGGTATCCTTTACCACAATATCCACAAAACCGTTTTCAAGGCGAATTGTAGATACGGTTACAGAGCCGCCCTCATCGCTGTATTTAAGCGCATTATCTATTATATTTACAAAAACCTGACGAAGTCTGTTTTTATCACCGAATACCGGGATTATATCGTCGATTTCGGTATAGATAAGCTCTTTCTTTTCTCTTACAGCACGCTGCTCAAAGGTGAGCACAGCCTCGGAAAGCTCCGCTATTATATCAAGCTTTGTCTGCTGAAGAACCATTCTTCCGCTTTGAAGTCTTGAAAAATCCAAAAGCTCCTCAACCATTACTGAAAGGCGTTCGGTTTCGCTTATGATAACACCCATTCCCCTTTGTAAGGTTGCGCTGTCCGCTGTGTTATCCTTTGAGGCATCTTCAAGCATTTCCGCCCAACCTTTTATTGCCGTAAGTGGCGTTCTGAGTTCATGAGAAACGGATGAAATAAAATCGTTTTTCATTTTTTCGGTTGCGCCAAGCTCATCTGCCATATAATTTATTGTTTCGCAAAGCTCGCCTATTTCGTCATCGGTTTTTTTCTCTATTTTTGCATTAAAATCGCCCTCGGCGATTTTTTTTGCAGTTTCATTTATCTGTCCTACGGGGTTTACTATTGAGTTTATAAAATATGAACCGGAAACAACTACGAAGAATATTATTGCAATACAGATAAGGCTTGTTCCGATTATCGCAAAATTTATCTGTTTATCAACCATTTCGAGAGATGTTACAAGGCGAAAAGCATAAAACTCATTAGTTCTTCCATCGGGAATTACCGTTACGGACATAACCTTTTCACCGTTGAGGTCGCCTGTGTATTCGGCAGTTTTTTTAATGCTGTGTTTTGCCTCAAAGCAATCCGGAGTAAGGGAATCCGCCTCCGGGATAAATCCGCTTGAGGTTAAAGCAATGTTTCCGTCCTCGCCCATTACCATGAATTCCATTACATTGCGCTTTTCAAATGAGGTAACTATGCTGCGGAAATAATCCTCGTAATCTTCATTTCCCTCTGAATAATATTTGGAAAGAAGTCCCGAAAGGGTTTGTACCTGAGAATCCATTACATTTTCAACGCTTCCGTAATAATAGTCCTTTATTGAAAAGGCAATCATCACCTCAAGCGCTATGAGAATTACAAGAATGACACCGAGGCTGTTAAAAAGCCATCGCTTTGTAATTTTCTTTACTGCCACGGCGGCAATCTCCTTTCCGTAAAATCAATTCATTATGGCATCCATTTATATCCGAATCCCCAAACAGTTTGGAGATGTGCGGGGCTTGAGGGCTCGTCCTCAATTTTCATTCTGAGTCTTCTTATGTTTACATCGACTATTTTATCGTCTCCGTTATAGCTTTCGCCCCAAATTCGCTCAAGAATATTCTTTCGTTCAATTGCTGTGCCCTCGTTGCTCATAAAGAGCTCCATAAGCTGAAATTCAACCTGAGTAAGGTCTATGGGCACGGATTTTTTTGTAAGAGTCCTGCTTAAAATATTGAGCACGAAAGGACCCGATTTAAGCTCATCGCTGTGGCTATTTTCCGAAGCAACGGATATTCTTCTGCAAATTGCATCGACCCTTGCGGTAAGCTCACTTGGTGAAAAGGGCTTTGTAACATAGTCATCCGCTCCGAGCATAAGTCCGTTTACCTTATCCATTTCCTGGGATTTTGCGGAAAGCATTATTATTCCCACTGTATTGCTTTTCTTTCTTATGCGTTGGCAAACTGCAAAACCGTCAATTCCGGGCATCATTATATCGAGAAGCACTACGCTGAAATCATTCGGTGCTGCCTCAAAATATTTTATTGCATCCTCGCCGCAGGAGGCATCAACTACCTCGTAACCTGCTCTGCGCAGGGTTATAACCTCAAACTCACGGATAGCATCCTCATCTTCGCAAATAAGTATCTTTTTCATCTTTCTATCCCTCCGTTATCAAATAAAAATAAAGCTTTCGGCGTATTTTTCGGGTGAAATATAGTATTTGTTTTTTTCATCAACATGGGATTTTATATAGTAGTTCTTCGATTTATCTTCGGACGCAAGAACATATTCCTCATATTTATCCTGATAATCGTTTTTGCTTACCGCAAATATCTCATAAATGACTCTGCCGGTTGTTTTATCCGTAAAAATCATCTCATCTGTTGATGAACCAAATTTTATCGTTATGTTTTCATTCCAAATTTCAGGCACTTCAAAAAGATATCCGCATTCGGTGTTTGCAATACCATTCCACACCGCATTTGAATCGTTTCCGTCATACTGCATATATATCAGATAGAATATTTCATCGCTTGATTGCTGTGCATAATCGTCACGGTATTCTACGGGCATTTCGATAATTCCGTCCCTGTTTATATCCATGCAGCAGACCTTTGTATTGCGAAGAAAAATTCCTCTTTCACCATAACCTCCGCCTACGGAAACTATAACATTCTGCTCGTCATTTTTATTTTCGTCATCATCATAATTCACAAAATCTGCAATAAAAAGGCGCTTTGCCTCACCGTTTTCAAGGGTAAAAATTTCGGTAAGATAAACTCCCTCATAAATTTCGGAATCTATAAAATAAATATTTTTGCCCTCGCAGAGTTTACCGTTTCCCTTAGCGTAAATTTTTTCGTAATCCGCATGAATTGAAATATCATCCGTTACATTCACACCATTATCACCGGCATAAACTATTTTGAGGGTGCTTTTATTCATAGGGTTTCTGTCTATTATGATTACTTCGCTGAAACCGTCACCGTTTATATCGGAAATTTCTATCCATTCACAGGAATCGCTGTGCAGGATTTGAAGTCTTTCGTTTTTATAACGATAAATTCCCACCTCTTGATTCCATTTTATTACGATTGCGCAGCTCTCATCGCTGATATTTGCAAAATCGACGCTTTCAATATCACCGTAAAAGCCTGCTGCCTCGTAAACGGAAATCCAATTTCCGTTATTGTTTTTAAGCACATTTATCCTTGTACTTTCATCAAAAAGAGTATAGAAGGCCATTGCCTCCTCAATTTTGTCACCGTCAAGGTCTTTGAATATAAATGCGGAATTTATATCCTCTGTTTTCGGATATTTGAGAGTATAGCTTTCGCCTATTACCTCCGCAAGAGCTGCATTGAGTTTTTCCTGCTCCTCTGTAAAAACCGGAGGTTTCATAAGGGCTTCGGTATCTGTTTCAAGAACATTACAGCCCGAAAGAGCAATGCAGAGCATTGCTGCAGCAGCAATGATAAAAAACTTTTTCAAAATCAAAACCCCTTTCCTCCGCATATTATTATCTATATTATAATATAATACAAATTTGTCTTCCTTGTCAATCAATATGGTGTAAACATTATGTTAAGTGCCTCTAAAATAAATTTAAGTTGTGTTTTTTTCTTTACACAAACGGTGTTATGGAATATAATTATTTTAATAAATTTTTCAGGAGGTCTTTAAAATGGAGCACGATGAAAAAACTCTTAAAATTGCCACAAAAGTTACCGCATCAATAGTTTCCGAAAGCGGTAAGCTTGATTTCGAAAATGCAAAAAAAGTAAAAGCGTTTTTTGTAAGTTTTTATAAAAAGCTTGTTTCCGAAGGTGAGCTTTTAAGCCCTGTTTCAAAGGCTGCCGGAAAAATTACCGCCGCAGCTTTTGAGGAATCGAAAGAATTCGACAGCGATTCCGCTGTTGAATTTTTCAAAATTCTTTATGATGAGCTTTTCCCTCTTGCAATAAACGATAATTTCGATGAGGATGTATTTAAATCCGCAACTAAGATAACCGCATCTGCTTGTGCTGAAATCGAAAGTTTCGATAAGGATACCGCTTTAGAGGCTGCGGGATTTTTCAGGACAATCTATTTCGGATTCATCGAAGATACCGCTCCCTGCAAAGGAAAATATATTGTCAAAAAGAGCGAAAAAGGATACAGCTTTTCCCTTGCTTCCGCAAATAATCAGGTCATAGGCGTTTCCGAGCTTTATTCAAGCAAGGCTGCAATGGAAAAGGGCATTGAATCCGTTCGCAAAAATGCTCCGGACGCAAATCTTGAAGATCAAACCGACGATGAGCATGAAACTGTTTCAAACCCGAAATTTGAAATTTACAAAGACAAAGCAGGCGAATTCCGCTTTAGACTTAAAGCAAAAAACGGTGAGATAATCCTCGTCTCCGAGGGTTATAAATCGAAGGCATCCTGTGAAAAAGGAATTGAATCCGTGCGCAAAAATTCTCCTGCTGAAATTAAAGAATAACGGAGGTAAAATATGTCCGAGGAAAGACGAGATAAACACAATTATTACCTTGATATCGCCGAAATGGTTCTTGAAAGAGGAACCTGTCTTAGAAGAAGATACGGTGCTATAATTGTAAAAAACGATCAGATTATATCTACCGGTTACGCAGGAGCGCCTCGTGGACGCAAAAACTGCAGTGACCTCGGTTGGTGTCGCCGTGAAAAGCTGAATGTTCCAAGGGGTGAACGCTATGAGCTTTGCAGAAGTGTTCATGCGGAGGCGAATGCGATAATAAATGCCGCAAGGGTAAATATGATTGGTTCGACCCTTTATCTTGTAGGCAAGGAATGTGATTCGGGAAATTATGTAAAGGACGCAAGCTGCTGCAGTATGTGCAAACGACTTGTTATAAATGCGGGAATCGAAACCGTTGTTGTGCGTGATGATAACAAAAAATTCCGCATCATAAATGTAGCCGATTGGGTCTATAATGACGAATCCCTTGAGGATACTCTCGGATACTGATTAAAAATCGGCGGCAGCTATAAACAGTTAAACAAACCTGAATTCAAGAAGATGTGGTATTATGAAAAAGAAAACATGGGTAATCATCATTGTAATAATCGGTACAATAATGCCGTGGTTTACAGGTATTATTCCAAAGCAAATTGCAAAAATCTATGGTACAACCTATGTAAATGAACATTTCCCCGAAATGCAGTTGGAATTTGTTGGTGCTGAATATGCAGATGTATATGGAGATTATCTGATAACATTCAAGGGTGCAAATGAAAATATATACAGCTGTACAATAGGGCCGAAATATTTTCCTGTTTCTATGGGACAAGGTCTGTTTGCAATTGAAAATGATTATGCAGAAAACTATAATTAAGCCGATTTTTATTCTATAAACCAAAAACAACTGAATACCAAAAATCTGACCGCCCACTAATCGCAATTTGCGAAAAGTCGGCGGTCTTTTTATATCTCATGTAAAAAAATACATCCGCACCATTAAGGAGCGGATGCAAAACTGTTTTATGAAACCTCGCCTAATCTGCGGAGGTTTTAAGCTTTTTTCTTAAAAAGAGGTTTATCGCTTGAGGAAAGCCATGCGCCCGAAAGCATTATAGCAAATGCAATCAGAAATTTTATTCCGGGCATTTCCTTAAAAATCAAAAGCGAAAGAATTGTTCCAAAAAAGGGCGTCAGCGCAGAATATGCACTTGTTCTTGCAGCTCCGAGTGCTCTTTGAGCATAGACAAATACAAAGATGCTCATACCGTAGGAAACAAGTCCAAGCATTAAAGCCAAAAAAACGCTTAGGGCGTTTTCGGCTTTTTCGCCCATGAAAATTGAAATTCCAAGGCTTGTTCCTCCGCAGAAAATTCCTTTCAAAAGCACAATTACCATAGGGTCCTTATCGGAAATTGCTTTTGTGCAGTTATTTTCGATTCCCCAAAGAAATGCAGAGGCCAATACCAAAATTGAGCCTTTTGAAAAACTCAAGGCATTTCCCTCAAAAGACAGGAGCATACACGAAATCACCGTCATTGCAATTCCAAGGCAGAGTCTCGGACTTATTTTTTCACCGAAGATAAAAAATGCTATAAGAGCCGTTGCTGCATATTCAAAATTATTGAGCAGCGACGCATTCGCCGCAGAGGTCATTTTAAGTCCGAGCATGAGCACCACGGGTGCTGCGATATCGAGCACGATCATTCCGAAAACATATGGAAACTCGCCTTTCGAAAAGCTTTTATCCTCAGTATTTCCGGAACCTTTTCTTAAAAATGCCACAGCGCACATTCCTATGCCCGCTCCTATATAAAGCAGTCCTGCCATCATTGTTTCGGGGATATATTCCAAAAGATATTTTGAAAAAGGTATGCTTAAAGCATAGAGCAGCGCCGAAAGAATCGCAAGGAATATTCCGTTTTTTACAGATATCGCTTTCATATTATCCTCTTAAATATTCGAGGATTTCAGCGGCATTTGTATCGGGTTTTACCTTGGGCATAACTTTTTCGATAACACCGTCTTTATCTATTACAAAGGTAGAGCGAACTGTTCCGAAGGAAATTTTTCCGTAATTTTTCTTTTCCTGCCATGCACCGAAAGCCTCTATTACCTTATGCTCAGGGTCGGAAAGAAGTATGAATGGGAGAGAGTATTTTTCCGCAAATTTCAAATGAGATGCACTGCTGTCCTTACTTATTCCTATAACCACAGCATCAATATTTTTAAATTCCTCAAAATTTTCCGCAAAGGCGCAGGCCTGTCTTGTACAGCCGGGAGTATTATCCCTCGGATAAAAATAAAGAACTACTCTTTTTCCCAAAAAATCGGAGAGGGAAACTTCGTTTCCATCCTTATCACAAAGTGTACAATTCGGTGCTTTTGTTCCTATTTCAAGCATTGTCAGCGCTCCGTTGGAATTGTAATATTTTGAATGTATATTAGCACAGAGCCACTGTTTTTTCAACAAAACTCCGCTAAATTAAAAAAGCGGCAACAAGTGCCGCTTTTTTTGAAAAATTTTACTTTATTCGGGTTTAAATTCTCTGTTAAGCATGGTAAAATATATATATTATTTTTCCATGTTGTCTTCACAGTTTTTTATTAAGCTGAAAAGGCTTGATGCAAAAAGAGGATAGTTTCTTGCAAGGCTTTCGGAGGAAACGGAAATATTATCCGTTTTTACACCTGAATCACCCTCAAGCTTTTTAACCTTTGCCTCACAGGATTTCATATAGGCATCAGCACTTTCAAGTGCACCGGAATTAGGAACACTGAAAGTGTTCATATTGTTTTTCGGGCTGAAAGAGTATATAATTCTGAACATACGGTAAACCGCTGCCATTAAATATGACGAAACCTGTTTAGTAAGCTCCTTGCTTCCGCTTTTTGCAAGAAGGTCAAAAAGTATATTGAGCGAATTTGCTATGAGCTTTTTGTTTATTACGGGAAGAATTCCCGCTCCGCCGGAAAGAGTATTTTCCTTTCCCGCAGCATCGGGTTCCGGAATATCTTCAACCGTAAGGGTCATTCCATCCGGGTCAGCACTTCTTCCGAGAAGATAGTCTGCGGAAACTCCGTAAAAATCTGCCGCTCTTATTAAAAATTCTAAACCGCATTCACGAATTCCCTTTTCATAATGGGAAAGCAACGCCTGTGAAACACCCAATTCCTTTGCTGCATCCTTTTGACTTATGCCTTTTTCTTTTCTCAAAAGAGAAAGCACACGTGGAAAATCCGATTTCATTTGACAACATCCACCTTTTTTTCGATAACTGTTTGTATATTATAAACTTTTTCATACAATTTGTAAAGTGTTTTAGGAGGAAATATGGTAACTTACAGAATACATCTTATTCGTCACGGAATGGCTGAGGATCCTCAGAAAAAAATCTGTCTTGGAAACAAAAGCGACCCTGCGCTTACACCCGAAGGCACTCAGGAACTTCGTGAGCTTATGGACACATATCAATACCCTTATGCGGAAAAGGTCTATTGCAGCCCTCTCCTTCGCTGCCGTCAAACCGCAGATATTCTTTTTCCCGAAACCGATTTTGAAATTATGGACGAGCTTACCGAATGTGATCTCGGAGATTTTGACGGCAAGCCTATTTCCGAACTTTTGGAAAATCCTGCTTTTATAGGCTGGGTAGAGGGCAAATGCCCTCCTCCTAACGGTGAAAAATCCGAAGAATTCGGAAAGAGAATAGCCTGTGCTTTCGATGATATTATACATGATATGTCTAAAAATCATCTTATTGAAACAGCGGTTGTGACACATGGAACGGTTATAATGGGTCTTTGCGCAATGTGCGGATATCCTCGTCAGGAAATGCGTTACTGGGCAACAAACAGCGGCTGCGGCTATACCCTTTCAACCTCCGTTTCAATGTGGATGCACGATCAGTGCTTTGAGGTAATTTCAACCCTGCCTTTTGATAAACAGGATGAAGATGAGCCTGAAATACAGCTTTCGGAGGAGGAGCGTCAGTGGAACTTTTTCGAATGATAAAAGATGACGCAAAAAGGGCTATGCGTTTTTGCGGAGGCAGAGCTATTGCCTCGGCGATAATCGTTGCACTTTCATGTCTTGCGTTAAGCCTTACGGAATCCGTTTTGCTTATGATATTCTGCGGAGTTGATGCGCTTTATTATGAACTTTTTGATCTCGCAAAGCTTTACCCCGAGGCTCTTGCTATAACTGCAGGCTCTTTTGTGGTATGGATAATTCTCATTCCCGCACTTTTACTTGGCAAAACAAAGCTTTTTCTCTCTTTTTCAGAGGGAAAAGATGAAAGCGTATCCTCTATTTTTGATATGTTTTCCACCTTCAAAAAATTTATTGGCTCTGCATTTTTTGCAATTTCCCTCGGAATAAGATATGCTTTTGTTTTTATTATTGCAATTCTTCCCGGCGGAGCATTTCTTTGGTTTGCAAACACCTATATTCCCGACGGAAACCGCACTGTTGCTCTGCTTAAAATTGCAGCCTGCTTTATTGCTGTTGCAATAATGGTGCTTTGCATTTTCCTTTCGATAATTTTTGTTCAGCGCTGGAGCCTTGCGCCCTATTATTATGCATCCGGAATCGGTATACACCGTTCCTTTGCCCTTTCAGCAAAGGCCTCAAAGGGACTTTATACCCGCATTATCAGCTTTAAATTTTCTTTCATAGGATGGGGACTTCTTTCACTTTTTGTGTTGCCTATGATTTGGACTGTGCCCTATTATGAGCTTTCAAATGCAATTTTTGCAAAATATCTTATGGAGCGTTATGAACATTCCCTTGCGGTAACTCCCGATATTATAAGCGACGAGGCTAATTCTTAAAGAAAAAATTTACGGCTGAAACACTTAATATTGCTGCGGCAATATCCGCAGTTAAAGCGGCAGGAACTGTGTTCCTGCCCTTTTTTATTCCTATTGCACCATAATACACCGCTATGGTATAAAATGTAGTTTCACTTCCACCCATGAGCACCGACGCCACCCTTTCCGCAAAGGAGCCCTGCTCAAGATTTTGACAGAGCTGCTCATAATATCCGAGAGCACCCGAACCCGAAAAGGGTCTTAATATTGCAAGGGGCAAAACCTCCGACGGAAAACCCGTTTTTTCCGTAAACGGTGCGACAAATTCTATGAGCATTTCTAAAGCACCGCTTTCCCTGAGCATTGCTATTGCTGTCATCAAAAAGCATAATGACGGCAAAATTTCCACCGCAGTTCGCATACCCTCCTTTGCGCCTTTTATAAAAGCGGAAAAAACATCGGTTTTTGAATATAGCGCAAAACCGGTTATCAAAATTATTATCAGCGGCACTATTATATCCGTATTAAACACCGTGCTCATTTTTATCCCCTTTCAGAAAACCGACCTTTGCCACAATTATTCCGAGCACCAATGAGCACGAACTTACAAACCAAACCGCAAAAAGTATATCCATAGGCCTTTCTGCACCGTGCTCAAGCCTCATTGCCGCAACTGTTGTGGGAATAAGTTGAAGTGACGCAGTATTCATCACCACAAAACATACCATTTCAGCTGTTGCTGCAGAAGAAAATCCCGATATTCTGTGCAGCTCTTTCATTGCAGCTATTCCAAAGGGAGTTGCGGCATTACCAAGTCCTAAAAGATTCGCCGCAACATTCATCGAAACAGCGCTCAGCGCCTTTTCCTCACCTTTAAGTCTCGGAAAAATTATAAGCAGGAGCGGTTTTAATGTTTTGCAAAGCTTTTCCACAATTTTGCTTTCCTTTGCAACCTCCATGATTCCACTCCAAAAACAAAGTGAACCCAAAAGTTTCAGTGAAAGGGCTGCCGCCTCGGATGCACCTTCAAGGGCTCCTGCGGAAACATCGCCTATTTTTCCGTTTAATATGCCGAAAACTGTCGAAATAAGTATCGCAAAAAAGAATAATTTTCCCATTTTTCCTCCGATTTTTGAATCAATTTTAAACTAATTATTAAGTTTTAAATCAATGCGAAAATCATCTTGACAAAAAACTTAAATTACTGTATATTGAAAGTGCAAAATGTAAAAATTTGGGAGAGGTGTAGAAAATGAAATCAACCGGTATTGTCAGAAAAGTTGACGAGCTTGGTAGAATTGTTTTGCCGATCGAGCTTCGCCGTACCCTTAACATTGAAGAAAAAGACGCCCTTGAAATATACGTAGACGAAAATACAATTATGCTCAAAAAATATGAGCCCGCCTGTATTTTCTGCGGAAGTGCCGACGGCATTACCGAATTCAAAGGCAAAATTATCTGTGAGCACTGCCTTAAAGAGCTTGCAAAATAATTGAATTAAAACAAAAAGCTCCGTGCTCATTTTGAGCACGGAGCTTTTTTATTCATCATCGTCCCATTCTTCATATTCCTGTGTTCCGTCAAATGCAAGTCGCATTAGAATTGCATTTTCCTTCGGGTCGGTGTAGTAATCCTTCCTTATTCCGCAAAAGACAAATCCCTCTTTTTCATAAAGCGCAATTGCGCCAAGGTTACTTGCTCTTACTTCAAGGAAAATTACATCGGTGTTTTTTCCACGCACCGTTTCGATGAATTTTTCCATAAGCGCTTTCGCAATTCCTCTGCGGCGAAAATCGGGTTTTACCGCCACATTAAATATTTCGGTTTCGCCTGCAATTGTTCTTCCTCCGATATATCCTACAAGCTTTTCTTCAATAAAAGCTCCGATAAAATCCGAAAATTCGCTTTCCATTTCAGATTCAACTGCGCTTTCGCTCCAGGGTTTTGAAAAGCAGAGCTTTTCAATTTCGGCGACCTCGGAAGAAAATTCCTTTGAAATAAATTTTATTTCGGTATTCATTTTTCTTTCCACCTTGCATAGTCGAAATTGTGGATATTTTCTCCATGCAGGTAATAACATCTCGGAACACGCCTTGATACCGCACAGATTATTTCATAATTTATTGTTCCCGCAAGGGCTGCAACCTCATCTGCGGAAACGCAGGCGTCACCGTCTTTTCCGAAAACGGTTACAATATCGCCTTCCTTAGCCTCGGGTATGTCGGAGACATCGAGCATTGTTTGATCCATGCAGACACTTCCCACCACAGAAGCGTATTTTCCGTTTATGATCATTCTTCCCTTGTTTGTTAAAAGGCGATGATATCCGTCCGCATAGCCTATTGCGGTAGATGCAACCTTCATATCGCAGGGTGCTGTAAATCTTCTACCGTAGCTTATGCAGGAGCCTTTTTCATAGTCCTTTGTCATGCTTATAACCGTGCGAAGTTCCATTGCGGGGCGAAGTTTTATTTTGCAGGTAAGTTTTTCATGTGAAACCGGATAAAGTCCGTAAAGGATTATTCCGGGGCGCACCATATCAAGGTGCATTTCGGGATAGCAAAGCAGTGCCGCACTGTTGCAGCAATGTCTGATTCCCACATCAACGCCCCTTGTTTTAAGTGCATCACAAGCTCTGCAGAAACGGTCAAACTGAAGTCTTGTGTATGCCTCGCCATCGGAATCGGGTTCATCCGCAGACGCAAAATGAGTAAAGGCACCGGTTACTTTTATATTCGGAAGCTTTGCAGCCTCCTCTGCCTCGGAAATTGCTATATCAAAATTATCCTCGGAGCAGACAAAGCCTATTCTTCCCATTCCGGTATCAAATTTGATATGTACATCAATCGTCACACCGAGCCTCTGAGCCTCTTTAGAGAGTTCTTTTACATAATGGAGAGAATATGCTGTTTGAGTTATATTCCACCTTGCAAGGTCTGCTACGCACTCTGCAGGGGTGTTTCCGAAAATAAGAATTGGTTTTGTAACTCCGCTTTCACGAATTCCCAAAGCTTCTCCGAGATTTGAAACTCCAAACCAATCGGCGCCTGCCTGTTCAAGAAAAGGTGCAGTCATTCTGTCGCCATGACCGTAGGCATCGGCTTTTACCACTGCCATTACCATTGAGTTTCCCACATGGGATTTTATTTTTCTGAAATTATAATCAATCGCATCAAGTGAAATATCCACCCAAGTTCTGCGAAGTACCTCACTTTTTGTCATTTTTATCCCTCCTGTCCTTTATCCACATAAGGATATACAGGCCAATTATATTAAATCCAAGTGAAAAATATAGCAAAACCGTTGAAAAAATGCTTTCCGTGAATATAAGCAGCAAAAGGCATCCGAAAAGGCAAAGCATTCCTGCTAAAATAAATATTCCGCCACGCTTTTTTACGGAAAGCTTTTTCCAAAAGCCTATGATCTTTTCCATAAAATTCCTTTCAGTTAGGGCAAATAGTAATCTATGATATCCATTGCCATTGTTTTTTCTTCATCGCTGAGCATAAGCATTACCACAAGCTCCCCTGCCTCATAAATTTCGGCATTCATTGCGATATCGTAGGAATCATAGACATCGTATTTTCGAAATTCGTTTATGCGGTCATCCTTGCGGTTTTCAAGGGATTCCATTACCTCGGCAGCCTTACCCTCTTTTACACGGATTATTGCTACATCGGCAGCCCCGTAATTTCCCTCGGCATAGCGTATTTCATAGGAAATAACATTTTCAAGATCAAGGTAAAACTGTTCGGTTATAAAGGTTTCATCCTGAGCCGTAACTATACTTTTTCTTGTAAGTTCGCTTAAATCGAGATTTTCGTATATTTCATCGGCAACCACTGAAAGATCCAGCATATCATAACCGAATTCATCGGGGTTTACCTCATTATCGCCGTTATTTTCGGATGTGCATCCGCAAAGAATAAGCAGCATTGCGGCAAGCATTGCAAAAATTATTTTTCTGTTCACAGCTTTGCCTCCTTTCAAAATTCTTTAGATATTATACACTTTTTGACAGATTTTTTTGTTAACCGGGTGTAAACTTGAACACGGCAGCGATTATTCTATAAGATTATATTACTTTTTTGCCATTAAAACAATATGAAATATCTTACTTTTAAAAATTTTTATAAAATAAATGGGTTTTTACGGTTGACAAATTCGGTTTACTCTGATATAATAATTCGTGCGTTATGCGGATGTAATTCATTGGTAGAATGCCAGCCTTCCAAGCTGGATAGGGGGGTTCGATTCCCCTCATCCGCTCCAATTCGCGCCGTTAGCTCAGCTGGATAGAGCATCTGCCTTCTAAGCAGAGGGTCGGGGGTTCGAGTC
>CAZEKU010000003.1:0-28040 GCA_964512935.1 uncultured Oscillospiraceae bacterium
TGACCACGGCAAATCGACCCTTGCCGACAGAATACTTGAAAACACAAAAGCGGTAACTCCCCGTGAAATGGAGGAGCAGCTTTTGGATAACATGGATCTCGAGCGTGAGCGTGGAATTACCATAAAATCCCGTGCCGTAAGGCTTGATTACACAGCAGATGACGGAAAAACCTATGTTTTCAACCTCATCGACACCCCCGGACATGTTGACTTCAACTATGAAGTTTCAAGAAGCCTTGCAGCCTGCGAGGGTGCGGTGCTCATAGTTGACGCATCGCAGGGTGTTGAGGCGCAAACTCTTGCAAACACCTATCTTGCTGTTGACCATAACCTTGAGATAGTTCCCGTTATCAACAAAATAGATCTTCCTGCGGCAGACCCTGAAAGGGTTGCCCATGAAATCGAGGATATAATCGGAATTCCCGCTCTTGATGCGCCTAAAATATCCGCAAAAACCGGTGAGAATATCCATTCTGTTCTTGAGGCAATTGTTGAAGGAATACCCTCTCCCGAGGGCAATGACGAAGGCCCTCTTAAGGCACTTATCTTCGACTCAATTTACGACAGCTACCGTGGAGTTATAGTTTATGTCCGTGTTGTAGACGGTGTTCTCCATTCCGGTGACCGCATTAAAATGATGTCCACCGGCGCAGAATTTGATGTAGTCGAAGTAGGCTATATGGGTGCTACAAGACTTGTTCCCTGTGAAAAGCTCACCGCAGGCGAGGTAGGATATATAACCGCCTCCATTAAAACCGTTGCGGATACCGCTGTTGGTGATACCGTAACCCTTGCGGAAAATCCCGCAAGCGAGGCTCTTCCCGGATATAAAAAGGTAAACCCCATGGTTTACGCAGGTATTTATCCCCTTGACGGTGCAAAATACGGTGACCTTCGAGATGCACTTGAAAAGCTCACCCTTAATGATGCCTCCCTTAGCTTCGAACCCGAAACATCAGCCGCTCTCGGATTCGGTTTCCGCTGCGGATTCCTCGGACTTCTTCATATGGAAGTAATCCTTGAAAGACTTGAGCGTGAATACAATCTTGATCTTATAACCACCGCACCGAGCGTTGTATATAAGCTCCACCTTAATGACGGACGCACCCTTGAACTTGATAACCCCACAAACTATCCCGACCCTGCAACAATAGATTCCACCGAGGAGCCCTATGTTCGTGCCTCAATTTTCACTCCCACTCAGTATATCGGAAGTATTATGGAGCTTTGTCAGGAGCGTCGTGGTATTTATAAAGACACGAAATATCTTGAGGCCGATCGCTGTGAGGTACATTATGAACTGCCTCTCGGCGAAATAATCTACGACTTTTTCGATGCACTTAAAAGCCGTACAAGGGGCTACGCCTCCTTTGACTATGAGCCCTGCGGCTATAAGGCAAGCAAGCTTGTTAAGCTTGATATTCTCCTCAACGGAGAAATGGTTGACGCACTTTCGATGATGGTCTTTGCGGACAACGCCTATCCCCGTGCAAGAAAAATGGTTGAAAGACTTCGTGACAATATAAACAGACAGCTTTTCGAAGTTCCCGTTCAGGCTGCAATAGGCGGAAAGATTATTGCCCGTGAAACAATTAAAGCACTTCGCAAGGATGTTCTTGCAAAATGCTACGGCGGCGATATCACCCGTAAGAAAAAACTTCTTGAAAAGCAAAAAGAAGGTAAAAAGAAAATGCGCCGCATAGGTTCCGTCGAGCTTCCTAAAGAGGCATTTATGGCGGTGCTCAAGCTTGACGATGACTAATATATTAAAATAAAATTAAAAATAAAAAAGGATTTTCGCAAAATTCGGCGTATATAGTTTGTATAAGACTTTTTTTACCGAGGAGGTTTTGTAAATGGATATCCGTGAAATGACCGAGCAGCTTGAGCGAGAAACTCTTTCACCTATTGCAACCCTTTCTTCGGAAAGCAAGGGCAGAGCTTTTCCTCTTATTTCAGATGGAATAAGAACGGATTTTCAGCGTGACCGTGACAGGATAATCCACTGCAAAGCTTTCAGACGCCTTATGCATAAAACTCAGGTATTTTTAAGCCCCGAGGGAGACCATTACCGCACAAGGCTTACACATACTCTTGAGGTTGCGCAAATTGCAAGAACAATGGCTGTTGCATTAAGGCTGAACGAAAATTTAACCGAGGCAATCGCTCTCGGACATGACCTCGGACATACCCCTTTCGGTCACGCAGGTGAGCGTGCATTAAACGAGGTTGCTCCTAACGGATTTCGTCATTACGAACAGAGCCTGCGTGTTGTTGATGTATTAGAGCGTGACGGCTCCGGACTTGATCTCACCTATGAGGTAAGGGACGGAATTGTTTGTCACACAAAGGGCAAGGAGGCAGATACTCCCGAGGGAAGAATTGTAAAACTTGCGGACCATTTTGCCTATGCTCATCACGATTACGAGGACGCAGTCCGTGCAGGAGTTTTAAATGAGGCAGCAGTCCCCGCAGAGGTTAAAGAAATTCTCGGTGAGGGCGCAACTCCGAGACTTGCGAAAATGATAACATCGGTTATCGAAAATTCCGACACCGATATAAAAATGGCGCCGGAGGTTGCTGCCGCAAGCAAACTTCTTGAAGATTTTATGTTCTCGGCGGTATATACAAATCCCGTTGCAAAATCTCAGGAATCAAAGGCGGAGGCGCTTGTTAAGGCACTTTACGAGTTCTTTCTCGAAAATGCAAATGCACTTCCCGCGGAATATCAGTCCATTGCAATGCGTGACGGACTTGACCGCGCGGTTTGCGATTATATAAGCGGAATGAGCGACCGCTATGCAATTAAACTTTATAACGATTTCTTTGTTCCTAAAGGCTGGAGCAAGGAATAATAAAAATCCCTTCGGAAAGGAGGCAGAGCCTTGATACCTCAAAGCTTTATCGAGGAGCTTAAACTCAACAGCGATATCGAATCCGTTATTTCAAGCTATGTTCAGCTTAAAAAACGCGGCAGGATTTCAACCGGACTTTGCCCTTTCCATTCCGAAAAAACCGGTTCGTTTACGGTTTATCCCGACAGTCAGTCCTTCTATTGTTTCGGATGCGGTGCCGGCGGTGATGTAATAGGCTTTATCCGCAGAATTGAAAATCTCGAATATGTGGAGGCAATTAAATTTTTGGCACAGCGTGCCGGAATGAATGTCCCGGAGGACGCCGCAGAGGATAAAACCGCTCTTTTAAAAACAAAGATACTTGAAATGAACCGCGAGGCCGCAAGATTTTATTTTTCGGAGCTAACCTCTCAAAACGGAAAAGCCGCTCTCGATTATCTTTTGGGAAGAGGACTTTTGCCGAAAACAATAAAGCATTTCGGACTCGGATATGCTCCTAATGATTGGACAAGGCTAACCGATCTTTTACATTCAAAGGGTTATAAATATGAGGAAATGGAAGCTGCACAGCTTTCCCGAAAAAGCAATAAAAGCGGCCGCTATTACGATGTTTTCCGTGACAGAGTTATGTTCCCGATTATAGATCTTCGCGGAAATGTAATAGGCTTCGGCGGAAGAAAAATGAGCGGCGACGGCCCTAAATATTATAACTCACCGGATACCCCGGTTTTTAAAAAGACGAAAAACCTTTTTGCACTTAATTTCGCAAAAAATCAAAAGCTTGAAAGACTTATTCTTTGCGAGGGATATATGGATGTAATTTCTCTGCATCAGGCAGGTTTTACAGAGGCAGTTGCCTCCCTCGGCACATCCCTTACCTCCGATCAATGCAGACTTGCCTCCTCATATGTTGACGAGGCTGTGCTCGCTTACGATTCGGATGAGGCTGGTCAAAAGGCCACAAAGCGAGCGATATCGCTCCTTGATGAGGTGGGTCTAAGATCAAAAGTGCTTTCAATTCCCGATGCAAAGGACCCGGACGAATATATCAAAAAGTTCGGAGGCGCAAGGTTCAAACGCCTTATCGAACAAAGCGCAGGCTCCGTTGAGTATGAGCTTTCGAAAATAAATTCAAAATACGATATTGAAACTCCCGAAGGAAAAATTTCCGCATTAAAAGACGCGGTAGGACTCCTTGCGGATATGAAAAATCCGCTTGAGCGTGAGGTTTGGGCAGCAAAGCTTGCCTCGGACTACGGTACCGCAAAGGATGGAATTCTTTCACAGGTACAGGCGAAAATCAAACGCAGGGCAAGGTCCGAGGGAAATCGTTCAATTTCGGTGGATAACGCCCGAAATTCAACTTTCGGCGGCGCAGTTCCAGAAAAACTGAAAAATCCAGCCTCGGCTGCTGCCGAAGAAAGGCTTTTAGGCGCAATTATGCGAAACCCCGAAGTCCTTCGAAAAATCGGTGAATCACTTTCGCCGGAGGATTTTGTCTGCGAGCTTTATAAAAATTTCTATAAAAAGCTTTTGAGCACCCTTGATACCCATGAGGAAATATCCCTTTCCCTTTTCGGAGAGGATTTTACACTTGAGCAGCAGGGAATTATCACAAAGCTTTCGTTCTTTGCAAGAGAACATAAATATTCCGCAGAGGATGCCTTTGAGGCAAGCAGAGCTATTGTCCGTATTAAAGATAAAAAAACGGATAAGGAAATAGGCGAACTTTCCGGAGCGGAGCTTGCAGCTTATATTGATAAGCTGCGAAAATCCAAAAAATAGTTACCACATCAAAAATTAAAGATAAATTTCAGGGGGAATTAACATGGCAGAAAAGAAAACTACTCTTTCCGAGCTTATTGAAAACGGAAAATCCAAAGGTAAACTTACCACAAAGGAGATAAGTGATTTTATCGAAGAAATGGACTTCGAAGTTGAACAGGTGGACAAGCTTTATGATATTCTCGAAAGCAACAACATCGAGATTATCGAGGATTTTTCCGCTACCACTGACCTTGATTTTGACCTTTCCGATATCGAGGGCGACAATATCGACGACGACGGCTCCATAATCGAGGGTATCAGCATTGATGACCCGGTTAAAGTCTATCTTAAAGAAATCGGACGCGTTCCGCTTCTTTCTCCCGATGAGGAAATCGAGCTTGCGGAAAGAATGAGCGCAGGCGACCCCTATGCAAGAAAACGCCTTTCCGAAGCAAACCTCCGTCTTGTTGTTTCAATTGCAAAACGCTATGTCGGCAGAGGAATGCAGTTCCTCGACCTTATTCAGGAGGGCAACCTCGGTCTTATAAAAGCAGTTGAAAAATTCGACCATACCAAAGGCTTTAAATTCTCAACCTACGCAACATGGTGGATTCGTCAGGCTATTACAAGAGCTATCGCAGACCAGGCAAGAACAATCCGTATCCCCGTACATATGGTTGAAACCATAAACAAGGTTAAAAAAGTAAGCTCTCAGCTTCTTCACCAAAACGGACATGAGCCTACCGCAGAGGAAATTGCAGCGGAGCTTGATATGCCCACCGAAAAAGTCCGTGAAATTATGCGTGTGGCACAGGAGCCTGTTTCACTTGAAACTCCTATCGGTGAGGAGGAGGACAGCCATCTTGGTGACTTTATTCCCGATGACGATGCTCCCGCTCCCGCAGACGCAGCTTCCCATACTCTCCTTAAAGAACAGCTTTCCGATGTTCTTAAAACCCTTACTCCCAGAGAAGAAAAGGTTCTCCGCCTCCGTTTTGGACTTGATGACGGTCGCCCCAGAACTCTTGAGGAAGTAGGTAAGGAATTTAATGTTACCCGTGAGCGTATCCGTCAGATTGAGGCAAAGGCTCTCCGCAAACTCCGTCACCCCAGTCGCAGCAAAAAGCTCAAAGATTTCATCGACTGATATCCTATGACATAAAATCCTCCAAAAGAGAATCAAGCTCCTTTTCGGAAGAAACCGAAATTCCTTCAAAAAGACGGTTTTGATCCTCTTTTGGAAGATTGCGTACAAAAAAATCATAAACTATGTTCGGATAGGGACTTTCGCCCTTAAAAAGGGCGAGTTTTCCCTCAAAAACACCGAGCACTGCCCTTTCGGGTTCCTTTTCTTCAAAAGAAACGGAATTTTCCAAAAGAACCTTTTCCTTTGAATTTGATTTTTTATCGAGCAAAAATATACCCGTTACCAAAACACCCGTGAGCAAAAGTGCAACAGCTGTTGCCGCAAAGGTATGTTCCATTGTTTTTCCCCTTTCAATTTGTTCAATATGTATTTTTAACAGGTTGTTCACCAAATAATCAGTTCATAAAGGTATAATATAATATAAAATCTTGCATTAGCGATTTTTTAAAAGTTTTATTCCACCTATAAGGAGGACAGATAATGCAGTTTAAAAAGAATAACGAACAGCCGGGCGAGGCTTCCCTTTGGAAAAAAATATCCAAAAGCATTCTGCTTTTTCTCGGACGTGCAGCTGTAACGATTCTTTCCGTTATCATTATAAGCGGCTGTATCATAGGCTGTGTACTTGCAACGGTAATTTTAGGCATGGTTGATGATGCGGATGTTATCGACCTTGATCAGCTTGAGCTCAGCTACACCACCATAATTTACACAAAGGATTCCGAAACCGGAGTTTATGTCGAAGATACAAAGCTTTACGGCGAAAGCGGAAAGCTTATTTGGGCGGATTATGACGAATTCCCCGATTATCTTATCGACACGGTTGTTGCCGCAGAGGATAAGCGTTTTTGGCAGCATCAGGGTGTTGACTTTGCCCGTACAATTCAGGCAACTTTGAGCTTCCTCACCGGTGGAGACAGCGGCGGCGGTTCAACAATCACTCAGCAGCTTATCAAGAATGTCACCGGTGCGGATGAAGTTCGTATCGACCGTAAGGTTAAAGAGATTTTTAACGCTCTTGCTCTTGAAAAGAAATATTCAAAACAGCAGATTCTTGAGGCATATCTCAATGTTATCGCCCTCGGCTATAATACAAAAGGTGTACAGGCTGCCTCGAATATGTATTTTGACAAGGATGTTTCGGAGCTTTCGCTTACAGAATGTGCGGGACTTATTGCAATTACAAATAACCCGAGTATCTATGAGCCCTTCGGTCATCCCGAAAACAATAAAAAACGCCGTGAATATATCTTCAGCGAAATGCTTGAAGTGGGATATATTGATCAAGGCGAATATAATTCCCTTGTTGAATCCGATATCGTGACCTCTAAAGGTCAGGTAACGGGTAAAGAAACAAGTAAATACACCTCATGGTTTATCGACTATGTAATAGACGATGTTATCGGAGACCTTATGGATGAATACGGATGGGATTATTCCACCGCATCATATAATCTTTATAACGGCGGTTATCGTATTTACGCAACCGTTGATAACCGTATTCAAAACATAGTTGAGGAATATTACGAAAATCCGGACGGTTTCCCGAAGGTATATAACTCAACTCAGCCCGATTCCGCCTTTGTAATTCTCAACTATGACGGCGAAGTTGTGGCAATTGTCGGTGGCAAAGGTGAAAAAACCGGTTCAAGACTCTTTAATATCGCCGCAAGCGGTAAAAGACATATCGGTTCTACCATAAAACCCATATCCTCCTATGCCCTTGCAATTGAAAACGACCTTATAACTTTCTCAACGGTAATCACCGATGAGCCTATTTATAAAGCAGGCGAAACTCTCGGAAGTACAACCTTTGCAACGGATTGGCCCGTAAACTACTATTCAGGATATATGGGCGATGTAACAGTTGATGTGGCTGTACAGCGTTCAATAAACACAATTCCCGTTAAGCTTGTTACACTTCTTACTCCGAGAACCGTTTTCGATTTCCTTACACAAAAGCTCCATATTACCACCCTTGTGGAAACAGGCCCCAATAACGATGTAGCCGTTGCACCTATGGCACTCGGTTCCTTTACCGAAGGTGTAACTCCTCTTGAGCTTGCAGGTGCCTATCAGATGATCGGTAACGGCGGACTTTATATCGAGCCGCATTCCTATACAAAGGTTCTTGATAGCGAAGGCTCCGTAATTCTTACCGCAAACACTGCTCCGGAGCGTGTTATTTCCGCAGAAACCGCAACAATTCTCAACAAGCTCTGTCAAAGAGTTGTAACCGGTCCCCGTGGTACAGGTACTGCCGCAGCTATTCCCGGATATACCGTTGCAGGTAAAACCGGTTCAGCTTCAAACAACACCGACCTTTGGTTTGTGGGAATGACTCCTCAGTATCTTGGAGTTGTATGGCTCGGATATTCCGAGGGTATGAAAGAAATTCATTATAGCTCCTATCCTACTCCTATTATTTGGAAGAGCATTATGAAAGAGGTAATGAAGGGCGAAGACCCCAATGTTAAATTCCCCGAAAGCAGCAATGTTGTTTCCGCAACCTATTGCACAGCCTCCGGTGACCTTGCAACTTCCGCTTGCACCGAAACCGCAACAGGTTGGTACAAAAAGGACAATATGCCCGGAAACTGCACCCGTTGTTATGGTGGCTCCGGCGGAATTTGGGATATTCCCGGAAATGATGACCCCGGAATTTCCGATATTCTCGAAAATATTTTCGGATAATATTTTAAAAAAGGCATCCCCCTTTTTGGGAGGTGCCTTTTTGGTACATCAAACTCTACACATTTTTTTATTTATATGATAAAATAAGCTATATATCCCTTGAAAGGCGGTGGAATTTTGCTTCGTTTCATAATAGGAACTAATGAGGAGGCAAGGCGAAAATTGCTTTATGAGCATATCGCCAATGAAAAATCCTCAATACTTATAGTCCCGGAGCAGTTTTCTTTTGAAAGCGAAAAACTCATTGATGAATTTTTAGGCAGCGAAAAGGCTCAAAATGTGGAGGTGCTTGGTTTTTCGCGCCTTTGCAACAGCATTTTCAGACGCTTCGGCGGAATTGCCGGAAATTATACCGATGACAGCGTAAAGCTGATTTTAATGGGCGCAGCCCTTTCAGCCTGTGAAAATGAGCTTTGCTATTACCGCAAAAATGTACACGGTGCGCCTTTTATCGAAAAGCTTGTTTCCACCGATACCGAACTTAAAAATGCAGGAATAACTCCGGCACAGCTCGGTGAATTTTCAAAAGCAGAGGGTGCTCTCGGTGAAAAAGCCTCCGACCTTTCGCTCATATTCGAGCTTTATAATTCAATGCTCGAAAAAAGCTATGTTGACCCTTTGACCGACATAAAGCGTGCCTGTGAAATTCTTTCGGAGAACGATTTCTTCAAAGATAAAGCCGTATTTATAGATAACTTCACAGGTTTTACCGGAAGTGAATATAAAATGCTGCGCTGCATTATTGAACAGTCGCCTACTGTTGAGGTGAGCCTTTGCTGTGATTCAATTTATGATCAAAGCGGCGGCACGGGCCTTTTTTCAAAAACTCAGCGCACCGCAGGTCGCCTTGAAAAAATCGCAAAGGAAGCTTCCGTTTCGGTTAAATCACCTATTTATGCGGAAAATCCTGATGATAATCGCCCAAGGGCGATTATCGACCTTGAGGAAAATTTTCTTCAAACAGCTTCAAATAAAGGCGAAAACCTCGGTGAGGTAAGACTTATTAAAGCCGGTGATCCTTATGATGAGGCATATTTTGTCGCTGTAATGGCAAGAACTCTCGCGGAGGAGCAGGGCTATCGTTGGCGTGATATGGCAATTATCGCACGAGATCTTTCGCCCTATGAGCACGCGCTCCCTGCTGCATTTAAGCGTGCGGGAATCCCTCTTTATATGGATACCTCCGCAAAGCTTTCGTCACATCCTCTTGCGTCATTTATTTCAGCTGCCCTTTCCGCAGTTCGTGAAAATTTCCCCACCGCAGAGGTTTTAAAACTCCTTAAAACGGGAATTTTCCCCATTTCACCTGAAGATGCAGGCGAATTTGAAAACTACTGCTTTGTTTGGAATATCCGTGGAAATCTTTTCTGCGAGCCTTTTACGGGAAGTCCCGACGGTTTCCGTGAACTTAAACCCTCCGATAGCGAAAAGCTTGAAAAGCTGAATTTACTTAGAGAAAAAATAATATCCCCCCTTGAAAAGCTGAAATTAAAACTCAAAAATGCAAGCGGAAAGGAATTTTCGAAGGCATTTTATGATTTTCTATGTGAATGTGAGGTCATAAAAGGTCTGCAAAGGCTTTATGATGAGTTCTATAACTCTGGCGAAATTGAAACTGCGGAAAATCTTGATGCTTTTTGGAATGTTGTAATCTCCTCCCTTGACAAATTTTCCGTTGCACTCGGAGATGTTCGCCTTGAAAAGGATACCCTTTCAAGGCTTTTCGAGCTTGTTATAAGCACAGCCGAAATAGGCGTTTTGCCCCATACCCTCGATAGCGTTTCCGCAGGCACCGCCGACAGAATGCGTCCCTCGGATATAAAGGCTGTTTTTGTAATAGGCCTTTGCGACGGAGTTTTCCCCGCACCTCCGAAAAATGGTTCACTTTTCACCTTGGAGGAGCGAAAGCTCCTTGCAAACGGAGGACTTGATTTAGGCGAGGGCGAAAATGACGATATTCTTTCCGAAAGAATGTATGCCTACACCTCTTTCACCTGCGCTTCGGAAAAGGTTTTCGCCTCCTATCCGAAATATGACCTTGCCTTTGCGGAGCAAAGCCCCTCAATGCTCATAAGCAGACTTCGTGAGGCTGTGGGTGTTCTTTCTGAGGAAAGCACCTCCGATTTTCGTGAGGATTTTTGGCTTTGCAGCGAAAGCTTTGCTTTTGAACACCTTGCCTCCTTCGGAAAAAACTCCACCGAAAGCTCCGAGGCACTTAAAAAATATTTCTCCGAAAAGGAAATTTGGACGGAGCGTGCTCAAAAGCTCGGTTCTGCGGTTGCCGCAGAAAACTTCGTGCTCAATGATCCGGAAAATGCGGAAAGGCTCTATGGAAAAGATTTCCGCTTTTCTCCTACAAAGCTTGATACCTTCGGTCAATGTCCCTTTTCTTATTTTATCAAATCCGGATTATCCCTTAAAGAACGCCAAAAAGCGGAGCTTTCGCCCCTTTCCGCAGGAACGCTTATCCACTATGTGCTCCAGGTGCTCATACCTAAGTTCGGTGGCAAGGGTCTTGCGGTTTTAAGCGAAAGCGAACTTCGCTCCGAGGTGGATTCGGTGCTCAAAGAGTATCTTGATACGGTTATGGGCAGTGCTAAGGGAAAATCCTCTCGTTTTATGTACCTTTACAGGCGCACCGCAGGCTTTATTGTAAGACTTCTCCGCAGACTCGGTGATGAATTTTTACATTCCGAATTTGTTCCCTACGCCTTTGAAGAACCTCTCGGCGGCGATAAAATAAGCTATTATCAGCTTGAAACTCCCGACGGCAAGAAAATTACCGTTGAGGGCACTATCGACAGAGTTGACGTGCTCGAAAGAAACGGTGAACGCTATGTTAGGGTTGTGGATTACAAAACAGGCTCCAAGGATTTTGCACTTTGCGATGTCTATTACGGCATAAATATGCAGATGCTTGTGTATCTTTTCTCGATTGAAAGCGGTGGAAAGGGCGATCTTTCAAATTCAATCCCCTCCGGAGTTCTTTATATGCCCGCAAAAAATTCCGTGCTCAAAATGGAGCGCAGCGACAGTCCCGAAAAGGTTATTTCGGACAGCCGCAAGAGTTTTTGCATGAAAGGGCTTGTTCTCGATGATGAATCCGTGCTCAACGCAATGGAACCCGGTCTCGGCGGATTTTACATCCCAGTAAAACAGAGCAAAAGTGGCCCTTCGGGCAGCGTTGCAAGCCTTGCGGAATTCGGTGCAATTAAGCGTCATATAGATTCCCTGCTCATTGAAATGGCAACGGAGCTTTCCTCCGGAAAAATTGCCGCAATGCCCTATCGAAAAAACAGCAGTACACCCTGCGATTTTTGCAGATATAAGGCAATTTGCCGACGCAGTGAAAACGCTCCCTTTGTTGAGCACGAATCCTTTAAAAACGATGTGTTTTTTGAAAAAGTGAAAGGCGGTGAAAAGAATGGCTAAGCGAATTTGGAACAGCGATCAGCTTGATGCAATAACCTCTTTCGGTGGAAACCTTCTTGTTTCAGCTGCCGCAGGCAGCGGTAAAACCGCTGTTTTGGTAGAAAGAGTTGTGCGTATGCTCACAGATGAGCACGCACCTATTGATGCCGACCGCCTTCTTATAGTTACTTTCACAAGGCTTGCGGCGGCGGAAATGCGCAGCCGCATAAATGCGGCCCTTTCGGAGCTTATTGCAAAAAATCCCGATGATGCAAGGCTTTCACGACAGCTCCTTTTGATGGAGCGTGCTCATATCGGAACAATACATTCCTTCTGCTCCGAAATTGTTCGTGAAAACACAAGCCTTCTCGGAATCATGCCCGACCCATCCATTGCAGACGAGGACGAAAGTGCGGATATTTCATTTTCCGCCCTTGAGGATACCATCGAAAAGTTCTATTCAGAGGGCGACAGCGACTTTTTGGAGCTTGCGGAAACTCTCGGTGCGGGAAGGGATGACTCCGGACTTTCGGATTCCGTGCTCACGCTCTACGGTTTCATAAGCGCACTTCCCCATTATGAGGATTGGCTCGACGAAAAGGCTGCCCTTTATGATCCCGATATACCCGTAACAAGTTCCGTTTGGGCAACAATTCTTTTCGAATATGCAGACTCCGTGCTCAAATATCACCTCTCTCGTGCAAAATATATGGCAGAGGAATGTGATAAGGAATTTTGCGATGAATATGCGGATATGTTCCGTGACGATGTCTTTGTTTTGGAAAGACTTTCGGATGTTTGCGGTCAACATGATTGGGAAAGACTCCGCACAATGTTCGCCTCTCCTGGTTTTATGAAAAAACCCGCCGTAAAAGATGTTGACCCGGTGCTCAAAGATAAGGTTGCCGCCGTAAGGGATGCTTACTGCGGCTCAAAGGGCATTATAAAATCGGTTCTTGCGGAGGAATTTTCCGTTTCTCTTGAAGAATTTTCCGATGATATCTCCGCAAACCTTTGCAATTTCAAATGCCTTTCAAGGGTAACGCTTGAATACGCAAGGCGTTTTTCTGAACTTAAAAGAGAAAAACGCCTGATTGACTACACCGACCTTGAACAGATGACCCTTTCGGTGCTCACTGAAAAAGATGAGCACGGAAACTATGTTTCTACCCCTCTTGCAAAGGAAATATCCTCCCGTTTCGACTATATTTTGATCGACGAATGTCAGGATATAAACAAGGTTCAGGACACGATTTTTTCATCAATTTCAAACGGAAACAACCTTTTCTTCGTAGGCGATGTAAAGCAGAGCATCTATCGTTTCAGACAGGCTATGCCCGAACTTTTCCTTGAAAAAAGAAGGGATTGGCCTATTCTTAAAGAAACCAGCAGCTATCCCGCCACAATAATTCTCGGAAAAAACTACCGCAGCCGAAAGAATATTGCGGATGCCGTAAACTATATTTTCGGTCAGATTATGTCAAAAAAAGCTGCCGAAATTGAATATGACCGCTCCGAAATGTTAATTCCGCAGGCAGAATTTCCCGAAAATTATGAAATTCGCAACGAATTTATGCTTGTTGAGGCAGATTCCGAAAACGCTAAAGCCGAGGCTCGTGCGGTGGCACAGCGCATTTATAATATGGTACAAGGTGGCGAAACCGTTTCGGAAAACGGAATTCTCCGCCCAATTCGATATTCCGATATCTGTATACTTTTCCGCTCTCCTAAAGGAAAAGCAGAAATTTTCCTTTCGGAGCTTCGTAAAAAAGGCATAAACTGTCGCAGTGAAAACGATAAAGGTTTCCTTTCAAGACCCGAAATCGCCGCAGTTTTAGATGTTTTAAAAGCAGTTGACAATCCGCTTTTGGATATTCCTCTTGCAGGTGCAATGCTTTCCGAGATGTTCCTTTTCACTCCGGATGAGCTTGCCTCAATTCGCTGTGAAAGCAAAAAGTTACCGCTTTATTCCTCCGTAAAGCTTGCTGCGGAAAAGGGTAATAAAAAAGCCGCAGGCTTTTTGAGCACCCTTGATGAACTTCGCAGAACTGCCTCCTATGAGCGCAGCGATTTTGTAATAGAAAAGCTCTATGATATGACCTCTTTTCCCCAGGTTATGCGCAGCTGTGATGAGGGTGAGCTGAAACTTGCAAACCTAAGGCTGCTCATAAAATACGCCTCCGACAGGGAAAATTCCGGTGCTCATGGACTTTCCGCATTTATCCGATTTATAAATCGTCTTGAGGAGCGTGAAAGTGACCTCAAACCCGCAAGCTCCACCGGAAACGGTGGAAATTCGGTCAGAATCATGTCCGTTCACGGTTCAAAGGGACTTGAATTTCCGGTAGTTTTCCTTTGCGGAACGGGAAAGCTTTTCCGCACTGAAAGAAGCGATTCTCCGCTTTTACATCCCGATTTCGGATTTGCCTGTCCTGCCAAGGACAGCCTTACGGGTGCAAGATATGTAACCGCCCCTCAGCTTGCCCTAAAGCATGAGCTTAGACGCTACGGCCTTGCAGAGGAAATGCGTATTCTTTATGTTGCACTTACAAGACCTAAGGAGAGGCTTATTATAACCTGCTGTAAAAAGGACTGTGGAAAATACCTTACCTCATTAGCACCGAGCGCACGCTCCGAAAAAAGGATCGATCCCTTTGCAATTTCCTCCGCAAAATGTGAGGCGGATTGGATTTTGCTTGCGCTTTTGCATCATCCTAATGCAGAAAATTTTCGTGTTATTGCAGGGCTTGAGGATGATTTTATAATTCCCGACGAAAGCCCCTGGCTTTTCAGCATTGCTGATGAAACCGAGGAGGACGATATTTCCTCCGAGGAGGAAAATGTTAAAGCAGAGCCCGATGAGGAGCTTTATCGCACACTTATGATGCGTGAAAAATGGAAATATCCCTTTGCGGCATCCGAAAAAATACCCTCAAAGGCAGGCGTTTCCGCACTTACCCATGAAAATATGCGTAAAAAGCTGCGCTTTTCCGCAAAACCCGTCGGCGAAAATCTATCCGGTGCAGACCGTGGAACGGCACTTCACACCTTTATGCAGTTTTGCGATTTCAGCCTAACGGAGCTTGACCCCGTTTTGGAGATAAATCGCCTTAAAGAAAAGCGTTTCCTTACGGAAAAGCAGGCTGAGGTAATAAATCCCGATAAAATCAAGGCATTTTTTGAAAGCGACCTTTACCGCAGAATTAAAAATTCACCCGATGTTAAGCGTGAACTTAGGTTCTTGCGAGGAGTTTCCGCAGCAGAGCTTGGCTATGAGGGTGCCTCCGAGGAGGATAAAATAACTGTTCAGGGCGTTGCGGACTGCGTTTTTGAAGAAAACGGCAAATACATTGTAGTTGACTACAAAACGGATTTTGTTGAGGATATCGAAGAGCTTCGTGAACGCTATTCCGAACAGCTTTTGATGTATAAAAAACTCCTTTCCGAAAGTCTCGGAAAGGAAGTTTCCTCTGCAATAATCTGGTCCTTCCATTTCGAAAAATCCCTTGAAATATAATCTTTAATAAAAAAACAGCACCCCTTCGGGTGCTGTTTTTTATTCCTCTGAAAATATCCATTCGCTTGCTTCATCGTAAAGCGCATTTACTGTTTTAAGATCGTCTTCGCCGGGAAGCTCCGATGTTACATCAAGACCCTTTCTTCCCAAATGGTCTGTAAGGCATTTATAGCTTTCCCTTTTTTCTTTATTGCTTACAGCGGTTTCGGGAATGGATTTTCCCTCAACGGGATCCATCCAATCACGCTCATAAATGCAATCGAAGCCCTTTATTTTCCAAACTCCGTTTTCCTTTTGAACTTTATAAAGAAGTCTTGAATAGCCTTTTACATCAAATTCAACACCATCAACTTTTTCCCTCGGGCCAACCAATGTGCACTGCATTTCCGCTATGGCTTTATTCTTCCAAAGCCATATCATGGTGCTGTGTATTTTATGTTTTGCACCAAGTCCCTGACCACTTGAGCGACGGACAAATTCTCTGCCGTCACCGTCATACCAGGTTATTCTAACTCTGCTTTCTTCGGAATAGGTCTGCTCCATTTTATCAAAATGAAGATTATCTCGATAATAGCGCTCGGACTCAATAAGGTTTTTTATATTGTGTTTATCGAGCATTGCCTGCATATCGTCTTCATAGGTTACAATATCAAAAAAAGATTTTTTCATATATCCCTCTATCAAAAGAAGGCACTTTTAAAGTGCCTTCTTTTTTCTGCTGATATTAAATATTATTTCAAATGTTTCTCGATGAAATCAAATGCAATCTGGAAACGTTCGGGAGTCATGAACCAAGGATCGTCGCAGTGATGCTTGCCTTCACCAACGATGAAGTCGGTATTTTCTTCACCGATTACGCTTACAAGTTTTTCATGGAATGCTTCTGCAATCTCGAAAGGTACGATCGGGTCATCGGTTCCATGGAAAAGAAGAATAGGAGAAGTTTCTTTATTTACATGATGTTTGGGGTCTGCAAGTCTGAGGAGATCGTGAGCTTTAGGAAGAGGTAAACCGAAGAGCCAAGACTCAACAGAGTTAGGATCGTTATGCGGGAAGAGTACCGGAACACCGGTGCGCTCTGCAAGTTTATCAAGATATGCGTCAAATTCACCCATATTGCCGCAAGGGCCGCTTCCTACGATAGCTACCTGAACACGGCTGGACTGATCCATGTTGCCGAGGGTATCATCATTGAACATTTCCTCATCACCGGTAACTGCAAGCATTGCGGAAAGATATGCACCTGCAGAATATCCCCAAGAGATAATTCTGTTAGGATCGATATTAAGTTCTGCTGCATGAGCACGCATATAACGAACTGCTGCTTTTACATCGTAAACACATGCCGGCCAATGTGCTTCGCCGGAAAGACGATAGTCCATTGATACCATTGCATAACCTTTTTCGAGAAGCTGGAACATAGGAGGAAGAGTAAAGTCTTTAGCACTACCGCCGCAGAAACCGCCTGCATGGAGGTTAATGATTACGGGGAAAGGGCCTTCACCGGTTTCGGGATAGTAAATATCGAATTTCTGATTTTCGGATTTGTCTGCATAATGAATATCGAATTTTTTGTTGGAAACTTTGTCCATAAGCTCCTGCGGACAAAGTCCCTTAGGATAAACATTTGAGAACTTTTCCTCATACTTGTCGTAAAGATCCTTCGGTGCAGCATTGATATCGTTGAACAATGCTGCATATTCTTCTTGGTTGGAAGAATATGGGTCGTCCTCAAAGTTAAAGCCTTTTTCCATATAATTGGTGTTTTCATTCTCAGCCATGACAAAGTCTCCTTTCAAAATTAAAGACATTTTTTGTTTTCTGCTACCTTGGTAGGCTTTCACCAAGAGAATAGCAGATATTCTCTTTTCTGTCAATAGAATTTCTCATTTTTTTGTACAAAAACAACTAATTTACAACGAAATCAGTCCCGTTATTGACAAAATGATAAAATTCATCCCTGCATAGCTACCCGGGTAGTTGTGCAATAACAGCCTGGAAACAATTATTATGTGATTCGGAAATTCTTCGTATTTATAATTGCCAAAGTCAAGGGCTTTTTTATCCCATTTTTTCGACTTTTGAAAAACGAATTTTTCCTCTTGTTACATAATATAATTCTTATTTCCGTTATATATTTGTTTCAAATCTACCACGATAGCTACCGCGGTATCTTCGCAAGCTCAATATACCACATTAGTTAGTTAATGTAAATAGTTTTTTTCGCATTTTTAAAACATTTTTTGCGAAAAACTTGAAATGCAGGTTGACTTTTGTAGATAATCGACTTATAATACAATTGGCTACCGTGGTAATTAAAACAAACTTAATTTCAAATGTTCTTTCAGAAAAATAACTGTCTTTATTCCGCCTTGTTAAATGTATTATGGGGGTTATTTTTTATGATGAGCAAAAAAAGAGTTCTTTATTACTTTACTGGCCTCGTTCTATTTTGGTTTGGTTTTCCCGATTTTTGTCGGTATGTTCCTTATGGGCGGTATTGATTGGCCCCATGTCCCGATCAACTGTCTTTTGGGAACCGTAGTCGGAACTGTTCTTTGCGCCATTGTTCCTTTGGGCAGAATTTCCGCTATGCTTGCAATGAAAATTACTAAAAACCCGGAACCTTCCTTTTCGCCTGTGTTCGATACATCTTCCAGGTTGTAATGCTGCTTTTGGTATTGATGCCCGTATTTATCACCTTTGATGCCTGCGTATTGGGTGATGCACTCGTTATGGCTGTTCCTCCGAACTGCTATGCAATGTATCCTCAGGTATATGTGATTGCATACATTGCAGCATTGATAGGCGACAAACCTATTGAATACCTTGCAGAAGTATTTGCAGGAGAACGAAAGAAAAAAATAAATAAAAGCGCAATATTTACTGCGCTTTGAACTTTTAAAACAGAAAGGAGAATTGCGCATGGAAAAAACGCGCAGATTTTTATCATTTGATTTGAAGCAATGGCTTATCACATTGGCAGCCGTTGCACTTGTGGTGGTTGGCCGCTTTGTTTCGCCAATCAGTGCTTTGAGCCCTGAGGGCAATACAGCATTGTTCTTTATGCTCGCACTTGTTCTTTTTCTTCTTACAAACACTATCCCCGTAGGTCTTATTGCAGTTTGTGCTATAACATTCCTCCCTGTATTGGGTCTTACCGAAAGCCTTGATGTTGCAGCGGGAATGTTCGGCAATACTATGTTCTGGTTCAGCCTTGCATGTTTTGCAATTGCCTCTGTTATGACAACCCTTCCGCTTTCAAAGCGTATTTCCCTTGTCATACTTAAAATAGCTCCGAAGAACATAACCGGTGTTGTTTCCGCACTTTTTGTTGCAACTGCACTTCTTTCCGCATTTATGTCCAACTTCTCCGCATCCATAATCCTTATTGTTATTGCAAAGCAATTCCTTGAGATTTATGACACCGAAGAAGATAAACAAAAATCCAAAGGCTCCCTTTTCATTTCAATTGTTATGGGCGCAGCCATCGGCGGAATTATAACTCCTATGGGCTCCGGCTGTATGGTTATCGCAAAACAGTTCCTTGAGGGCGCCGGCTATTCCGTAAGCTTTGTTCAGTGGATCGCTTTCGTTCTTCACGTTGCAATAGTTATGTTCATTGAAACACTTTTCGTTCTCACTCATTTCCTCAAACCCGTTCCTCTTTCCAAAGAGAAAATCAACAGCTATATAGTTTCTCTCGAAGCTTCTCTTCCTAAAAAATGGAGCACTCAGGAGATTCTTGCAGCAATTATCCTTGTTATAACCCTTGTTTGCTGGTTCCTTAACTTCAATATGATTCTTGTTGCACTTCTTTGCACCGTTCTTCTTCTCTTCCCCGGATTTGGAATACTCAACTGGAAAGATTTCGAAAAAGACACCGGCTGGGGTACTGTAATGCTTATCCCCGCTCTCATGGTAGTTGTAACTATACTCAATCAGCAGGGCGTACTTACCTGGCTTGTTGATGCTATCGTAAGCATTATTCCTCAGAACGCATCCGCTGCACTTATCATTTCCATCTTCGGAGTTTTCATTGCTGCAATTCTTATAGTAATGCCCTCCGGTCCCGTTCTTACAACTGTTATGGTTCCGATTATGATTTCCCTTGGTGCACAGGTTGGAGCGCATCCCGTTGCACTTGCTCTTTCCGTTGCATTCTTCACCACCTTTGGATTTATTATTCCTACCGAAACAGTTGCACTTATGGTCTCCGACGGCGGCAAAAACTTCTCGAGCAAGGATCTTCCGAAAATCGGACTTCCTGTTTCGATTGTTGCAATTATCGCTTGCGCAATTTGGCTTCCTATCTGCACCGGAATTCTTTTCTGATATTTCCGAGGTTGAAATAAAATTCATTTTGGTCTATAATAAAAAGGCGGGGAGTTTTTTCTCCTCGCCTTTAATTTTTCTTTTAAGAGGTACCTAAGTTGAGCCAAGCTAAAATCACACAAAAGCGTGATATCTCCACAAGAGAGCGTGTCATCGACGAAGCTGCAAAGCTTTTTTATTTAAATGGATATAGAGAGACCACCATGCGTTCGCTTGCATCCGCTGTTGGAATCCGCCACCCATCTCTGTTTTCTCTTTTTGAAAACAAAAGCGCCATAGCCGCCCATTTATTGCGCAGATATTTTCGCGGAATACAGTTTTACACCCAAAAAATTCAGGATGAAATTAACGAAAGACATAGCCGCACGGAAAATCTTTTGATTTTCTATGCCCTCAACTGTCTTATGAATTCAAAGGACGACCGTTTTACCTATTTCTATTCATCTTTCTATGCGGAAGATCCCGACAGAGTTGATGAAATAGCTGTTTCACTTCATCTTCTTTATGAAGATTCTGAGAAAGATTCGAATATGGTCGAAAGATCCATTGATGATATGATCCGCAAGCTTGATTATCAGCTTTTCTCCCATATTGTAGAAATGCTTATCAATCAGCAGCTTGAACATTCAATCACTGCTAAAGAGGCTGCAATTTATTTTGCCGCAAAGAAAATCGACTGCTGTGACCCTCTTTGGAACCTTACTCTCGAAAATGTAATCGAATTTTATGATAAACATTGGGATAAAATAGAAAATCTCCACATAGATGTCTATAAAGACCTTTTGAATCAGCCCCGTTTCGATAATGAACTTTAAACCGTTTAAAGCCCGCTGTCAATTTTGACAGCGGGCTTTTATTCATCTTTTGCCCATTTGAAGCATATATTTTACAAAAAAAGATGGAGCTTTAATTTATGGACAAGAGAGCCTTTCGCAATATTTCAATCAAAAAATTAAGAACAAACCTCGTGCAGGGCATTATATTTTTCATCCGCACCGTTTTCGGAGTTTTCCTATGCTTTATAGGAATATATATGATTTTTTCAGCAACAAAAAACGGCTCGGATATGCTCTATTATGCCCTTGCATTCGCATCCCCCGGTACGGCAATTGAATTTCTGCGTGAACCTTCTTTTGAAAACAGGGAGGAAATTTCAGTTTCCTCTCCGGAAAAAATCGAAAGTACAGATGATTTTCTTCCTTTTGAAATAATTTTCCCGGAAATTCCCGAAATTTCCTATGATATTCCCGAAGAAAACCTCGGAAAAGTCAGTGAAATTCAGTATTCTCCATCGGAGGGCGGAGTTTATATTGCTTACGAAAACGCTATGATTAAAAACTGCACTAAGCATAGCTCCGATAAAATCAAAAAAATGCTTGAAACAAAACATAATCTCTCTTTGAGCACCGAAAATTCCGCCGTGCTCATCTATCATACGCACGCTACCGAGGGCTATGAAAATTCCGACACAGGTTTTTTTGACACAAGCAAAACTTGGCGCAGCACCGACCCCGATAAAAATATGATCGCCGTAGGCGATGTAATAACAGCGGTGCTTTCGGAAAAGGGAATTTTTACAATTCATGACGGAACAATGCACGATGACCCAAGCTATAAGGGTTCATATCAGCGCAGCGCAGTTACAATTTCAAATCATCTTGAGGAAAACCCAGATATCAAAGTCTGCCTTGATATTCACCGTGATGCAATTGAGCCATCCTCCTCGGAAATTATGAAACCCACCGCATTGATAAACGGAAAAAAGGCTGCGCAGATAATGATAATCGCAGGCTGTGATGATGGAAGTATGAATATGCCCGATTATTGGGAAAATCTGCGCTTTGCGGCTGCAATTGCAAGCAAGCTTGAGGAACTTTATCCCGGAATTTGCCGCCCGATTCTTTTCGATTACCGAAAATACAATATGGACCTTTCGCCGGGGCTTTTGCTTATTGAAATAGGCGCAACGGGAAACACTCTTGAGGAGGCAAAATATTCCGCAGAGCTTTTGGGAAATGCGCTTGCAGAGCTTTTCGGTGAATAAATTTCATAAAATCGCCAAAGCTTTTTATAAAGGAGGCGTTTTTTATGAAAAATTTTGCAAGGAGCTTTTGCGGAGCCTTTTCGGTTATTTTACTTTTGCTTTTACTTATTTTTTCCTTTGAAATTATAAACGAAATTGCTTTAAAAAGCGGATTTTCTTCGGGAAATGTGCTTTCTGCGGAATTTTCGGATGAGGTTTTTTGCATTGAAATTTTAGGTGAAAAACTCTTTGCGGATTTTTCCTTTGCAAAGGAGCTTTTTATAAAGCTAAAGCCCCTTGAATATTTTCTTCCGCCTTTTATAAGGCTCGGAATTTTTGCTTTTGAATTTATATTATAAAAAAACCGCCTAAGGGCGGTTTTTTTAGCTTAAATATTCCATAGGGTCAAGGTTTTCACCGTTTTCGATAATTTCAAAATGAAGATGACTTCCGGTTGCATTTCCGGTTGCACCGCAGGTAGCTATAATTTCTCCCGCAGAAACATTTTCGCCCTCTTTCACAAAAATTTCCTCGCAATGTGCATAAAGGGTTTTCATACCGTTTTCGTGAGTTATTATGACGCAGTTTCCGTATTCGGTATGCTTTTCGGCATATTCTATCCTTCCTACCGCAGATGCGAAAATTTTCGTAACGCCTCTTTCGCCTATGATATCAATTCCCTTGTGTCCTTGATATACACCAAATCCGCAGGACAGATTTTTGCTTTCAGAGGGCCAAATAAACTTCGTTTCTGTAAAAGAAGGCTCCTCGGGGGGAATATCTTTTATTCCGACGGGATTTTCCTCGGAAGTTTCCGCTCCGTATACCTTAGGCAATGTTCCGAAAGAGGTCATTAGAATAATAACAGCCAAAAGAATAAAAATTGTTCCGATAAGATTTTTTCTTTTATTTTTGATATTCATAATTGAAATCACCCTTTCTTCAAGGGATGCTGCGCTGAAAAAGCTTATGGAAATACTCTCCCTTTCTGCAAAATCAAGCAGGGTATTTGTGTAAAAAGAGGCTTTTTCCTTTCCTAAAATTTTAAGCACCCTTTCATCACAATAGCGCTCAATATCCCTATCGAATATTTTAACCGCTATCCACACCAAAGGGTTAAACCAGTTCAAAAAAAGTGCAATTTCCGCCAAGAGCTTTAAGAGCACATCCCTGTCTTTAATATGTATTTGCTCATGCAAAATTACAAGCGAAAGCTCCTTTTCGGATAGGTTTTCCGGAATTATTATTGTAGGCTTAAAAATACCAAAACTAAGGGGTGAAATAAGGCTTTTGCTCACATAAAACCTTGTTTTTTCGATTTTATATATCCTTGCAAGGTCATCGCATAAAACCGAATTTTCCTTTAGCTTTTTTATTGCAGCAAAATGCTTTGATATGAAAAAAGCTGCTGTAAAAAAAGCACCTGTTCCCCATATAAAAATCAAAAACTCATCGGTTTTGATTTTTAAAACCTCTGTTTCGTCATTAAAATAATTTTCATCATCGAAAAAAACATCGCTTTTTTCAGCAACAAAAATTTTCTCCGATGAAATTTCTGCATTAAAACTTTTTTCGGGCGCATAAATGCTCATTGACGAAAAAATTTCAAAGGGCATTAAAAGCCTTATTATCACCGCAAGCCAAAGCATTACAAAAACCTTTGCTAAAAGCTTTTCCTGAAAAATTTTGCGAATCAGCAGGATAAAAATAACGGCTACCGCTGCGGAAATATTTGCAAAAACAATTCCTTCCATTACTTTTTCTCCATATTTTTGACGGTTTCCCTTAGCTTTTTAATCTCATCCTCACCGATTTTTCCGTTTCCTATAAGAGCGGACATCAAAAGGTCCGGTGAGCCGTCAAAAAGTCGGTCGATAAGTTCAAAGGCCTCCGATTCTCTGACCTCGCTTTTAGTAACAGCTGCCTTACATAAAAAGCCCGGGTCTTTCCTTATAACAGCGCCCTTTTCAACACATTTTTTAATAACGGTGTATGTAGTTGTTTTACTCCAATTTATACTTTCCGAAAGAGCCGCGGCAATTTCTTTTGCGCTCATTTCGCCATTTTTCCAAAGGAGCTCCATAACACGCATTTCCGAAGAAAAAAGTTTTTCCGACAAAGCTTTCACCTCTTGTTCTATTGCAGTAGAATTCTACGGTTTCATTCTACTGCAATAGAATATATTTGTCAAGCACCTATTTTTTCCTGAAAAGCTCTTTCAGACCTATAAAAAGCAAAAGCAGCGCAAAGCTACCTCTTAAAAGGGTTTTATCCAAATTTCCCGCTAAAAATGAGCCTAAAACAACTCCGGGAATACCGAAAATCGCTGCAACAGCTGCGGTTTTCCATTTTATAAAACCGTTTTTTATATGGAAGAAAACCGCAGTTATCGCTGTCGGAATAAAGAAAATAAGGTTTATTCCCTGAGCAAAAAGCTGATCGCTTTTTTCAAAAGCAGTCAGATAAAGCAGAAGTATTCCTCCGCCTCCGACACCGAGTCCGCTTGCAAAGCCTGCAAAAAATCCAATCAGCGTATCCATTCGAAAACAATCCCCCAAAGAATTCTTACTGCGGAAAAGCTTACAAAGCCACCGAATATTTTTCTAAGCAGCTCCGGTTTTATTTTGTTAAAGCAAAGTGAGGATAAAAATCCGCCTAAAATTCCTCCGGGAATAAATCCGAGGGCATCCGAAAACGCAAGTCTGCCCTCATAAAGATATATCAAAGCTGAGCAAAGCGAAAGAATGAGCATGAGCAAAAGCGTTGTTGCCTGAGCCTCTTTTTGAGAAAGACCGCCTTTTTTAAGCAAGGGCACCGCAACAATTCCTCCACCCGACCCGAAAAGTCCGTTTAAAAATCCCGAAAGTGCGCCTACTAAAACCGCAGTTTTTTCCTTTTTCATAAAAATCACCGCCAAATTAAAGCTTTTCGGGAATATTTTTTCCGTTTTTTCTAATAATAAACCCAAAAAACAAAAGGAGTCTTAAAAATGTCCTATTCTCCGAATGAATATAAAAAACTCAGCGAAAAGGCTGTTCCAAAAACAAAATCCCTGCGAAATTTAAGCGGAGCATTTTTAATCGGCGGCACAATTTGCGTTTTAGGTCAGCTCGTGCTCAACTTTTATTTGAGCACGGGTTTGAGCACGCCCGATGCCTCCGCCCTGTGCTCAATTACCCTTGTGGGATTTTCCGCAATTTTAACAGGCCTTGGAATTTATGATAATATTGCAAAATTCGGCGGAGGCGGAACTCTTGTTCCCATAACAGGTTTCGCAAACGCTGTGGTAGCGCCTGCTATGGATTTTAAAAGCGAGGGCTTCGTGCTCGGACTTGGTGTAAAGATTTTTACAATAGCTGGGCCGGTTATTGTATACGGCGTTTTTGCATCGTTTTTATATGGTTTGATTTATTATTTTATAAGATAGCCCGAGGTGATTTTTTTGGCATACAAAATTGGCAAGCAGACAATCATCATCGACCATGATGTGGGCATACTTTCCTCTGCGGCAGTTGGTTCTGAAAAGGAAAAAAACGGCCCTTTGGGAAAATATTTCGATATTATCAACACCGATTCGAGATTCGGTGAAAAAACCTGGGAAAAAGCCGAAAGCAGAATGCAGGAGCTTGCTTTTCAAAAAGCTCTTGAAAAATCAAACCTTTCCCTAAGCGATATTGATTTCATCTTTTCCGGAGATCTTTTAAATCAATGCACAGCCTCCGCTTTCGGTGCAAGAGGAAAGGGCGTGCCCTTTATCGGTCTTTACGGAGCCTGCTCAACCTTTGCGGAGGGACTCGGCCTTTCGGCGGTTTTCACCTGTTCCTGTGCAAAAAACTGCGTTGCAATGGCCTCCTCGCATTTTTGTTCCGCAGAAAGGCAATATCGCTTTCCCCTTGAATATGGTGGACAGCGTCCTCCTTCCTCACAATGGACTGCAACCGCAGCCGGCGCCGCCCTTGTTTCAAAAGATTCTTCCGCTCCTTTTATAAAAGCGGTCACCTTCGGTACCGTTGAGGATCTCGGAATAAACGATCAAAATAATATGGGTGCCGCTATGGCACCTGCTGCTGCGGCAACCCTTTCGCAGTTTTTCAAGGATACCTATACCGACCCCTCGGATTATGACCTTATTCTCACTGGTGACCTCGGTTATGTAGGTGCAAACCTCATGGAAAAACTCATGAAAAAGGAGGGCTTTTCTCTCGGAGATAATTATAACGATTGCGGACTTATGCTTTATGACCGTGAAAAACAGCAGGTTGAATCCGGTGCATCGGGATGTGGCTGCTCCGCCTCGGTAATTTGCGGAAATATAATTCCTCTTTTGCAAAAAGGTAAGCTAAAAAGCGTGCTCGCACTTTCAACCGGTGCACTTATGAGCCCTACAAGCATACAGCAGGGCGAAACCATTCCCGGTGTTGCACATTTGGTTTGCTTTTCAAACGAAAAAGGGGGTATTTTTTAAGATGGAATATCTTAAAGCCTTTATTGTAGGCGGAATTTTTTGCGCAATAGGTCAAATTTTCATCGACAAAACAAAGCTTACCCCTGCAAGAATTTTGGTGGGATTTGTTGTGGCGGGAGTTTTCCTTTCGGCAATCGGAATTTATGAGCCCCTTGTGGATTTTGCCGGAGCAGGTGCAACCGTACCCCTTTCGGGATTTGGGCATACCCTTGCTCAAGGTGTCAGAAAAGCTGTTGCCGACCGAGGTATTCTCGGTGCATTTACGGGAGGACTTTCCGCAACAGCAGGTGGCATAACCGCCGCAATTGTTTTCGGCGTTATTATTGCTCTTTTATTCAAACCGAAAGATAAATAAAAAAAGACGCCTTCACCGAAAGGTGAAGGCGTCAATTTATAGACTTACAAAAAATCAAACATTAGCAGCGTTGAGCTTTTTAGCAAGAGCGGATTTGCGTCTTGCTGCAGTGTTTTTATGAAGGATACCTTTTGCTGCGGCCTGGTCAACACGTTTGATTGCAAGGCGGATTGCGGCTTCTCTATCCTCAGCACCGTTAGCGCAAGCGATTTCAGCTTTTTTGATGTTGGTTTTAAGGTTGGTTTTGATTGCTTTGTTGCGAGCGGTTTTGGTTGCGATAACCTTAACTCTCTTTTTTGCAGATTTAATATTCGGCATGTACTACACCTCCTTCGTTTATCGGATACATTCACAAATAATCATCTTACACGAAAATATCCGTTCTGTCAAGGGTTTTTGCCTTCATAATCACAAAAAATATTTATGAATAGACAAAACTAAGCCGGGTTTGCATTAACACGGTCTGCAAAATACCGGTACTTAGTTATTATATCAAAGGAGATACCCTAATGTCAACAAAAACTGACCTTGCAAAAGAAATAATTGACCGAATTTCTCCGAATTACTCAAAAAAGCGTGATTTTATTTTCAAAAACACAAAAATTTCGGAAATACTGATTGAAAATTCTGCGGAATCCGAGCTTTTTGGAAAGCCCATAGGCAAATATGTTACTGTGGAATCGGATTTTCCTCACCGCCCTTTCGAAAATTTTGATAATGAGCTTCTTGCAATTTCAAAGGAGCTTAGCAAAATGCTCCCAAAAAGCGGAGATATTTTGGCGGTAGGCCTCGGAAATTCGTTTTTGACAGCGGATTCTCTCGGGCCTATGACTGCAAAAATGCTTTTTTGCGGAGATTTTTTCGGAAGAAAGCTTTTATCGCTGATTCCGGGTGTTTTAGGCAGAACGGGAATTGAGCCTCGAATTTTAATTTCCGCCGCAGTTGAAAAGCTTTCTCCGAAAGCGGTTATTCTCATAGATTCCCTTGTTTCGGAAAATATTGAAAATGTTTGCAAAACAATTCAGCTTTGCAACAGCGGAATTTCACCCGGTTCGGGAATATTCGCTGAAAAAGATCCCATAAATGAAACCACCCTCGGCGTTCCCGTTATTGCAATCGGAACGCCCACCGTTACAAGACTTTCAGAGGGCGAATTTGCCTTTGTTTCACCTAATGACATTGATATACTCATAAAGCGTTCCGCAAGGCTTGTTGCGGCTGCAATAAGCCTTGGCGTATTCCCCGAAGCAGGAAGTTCCTTTATTAAAGGTATTATGATATAAAGGCAGGGCTTTATTTTTCAAAATTCCATAGCAAAATAATTTATATTTTCCCCTTGACAAAGCCCTTTTTAACCGTTATAATATTTAGGACAAAGAAGCAGAACGAACCGTTCTCGCCGTCCCATCTAAGAATGAGGTCGGCAAAGATTTAAGAAAAGCCTACGGATTTTTTCCATAAGGCTGTTCTT
>CAZEKU010000004.1:0-26492 GCA_964512935.1 uncultured Oscillospiraceae bacterium
GATTGCTTTGAATTTTTTGTCATGAGGAATACCGCCGCCGATATCGTAAACAAGCTCACGGAGAGTTGTTCCCATAGGAACTTCTACAAGACCTACGTTGTTTACTTTACCGCCGAGTGCAAATACCTTAGTTCCCTTAGAACCGGTTGTGCCGTATTTGGTAAATTCCTCAACACCGTTTCTGAGTATGTAAGGAACGGTTGCAAGGGTTTCTACATTGTTAACAATGGTGGGTTTATCCCAAAGTCCACGAACTGCGGGGAACGGAGGACGGGGTCTGGGCATACCACGAAGTCCCTGGATTGAATGGATAAGAGCGGTTTCTTCGCCGCAGACGAATGCACCTGCGCCGAGACGAATATGTGCACGGAAGCTGAATCCGGAACCAAGAATATCGTCACCGAGAAGTCCCTGTGCCTCTGCCATTTTAATTGCATTGCGAAGGCGTTTTACTGCGGTAGGATATTCTGCACGAACATAGAAATAACCCTCGGAAGCGCCTATTGCGTAACCTGCAATGGTCATACCTTCAATTACTGAAAGAGGATTATCCTCAAGGATGGAACGGTCCATAAATGCACCGGGGTCACCCTCGTCACCGTTACATACTACATATTTTTCTTTGCTGTCCTGATTATATGCAAACTGCCATTTGCGTCCGGTAAGGAAGCCGCCGCCGCCTCTGCCACGAAGTCCGGAATCGAGAACGGTTGTAACTACCTCTTGAGGAGTCATTTTAAGTGCGTTTGCAAGACCTTGGTATGCACCGCAGCCAAGAGCCTCATCAAAGCTTTCGGGATCAATTACGCCGCAGCCGTGAAGTGCAATTTTCTTTTGTTTTTTATAGAAAGGAATGTCTTCCTGTTTTGCGATTTTTTCACCGGATTTGGGGTCAACATAGAGAAGTCTTTCGACAATTTCGCCACCGATTATATCTTTTTCGAAAATCTCTTCGATATCGTGAGGTTTAACAAGTCGATAGAGAACATCTTTAGGAAAAACACGGATGAACGGGCCCTGAGAACAAAGTCCGAAGCAGCCTACTTTTCTTACTGCAACGGTTTCGGAAAGACCTTTTTCCTCAATAAGGCGTTTGCACTCCTCTTCAAGTTTAAGTGCTCCGGATGCTACGCAGCCGCCGCCTCCGCAGATCATAAGATAGGTTTTTCCGTCGGAACCGTTAAATTTAGAATCAAGAAGCTCCTTGCAAACAGCTGCTCTTGCGTGAAGCTCATCTGCTGTTCTTATCATTCTTCATCATCCTCCTCATCTTCCGGACCTCTTTCAAGGCGTCTATACTCCTCGATAATTTCCTCAACCTGACCTACATGAACATGAGGATATACTTTTCCGTTGATTGTAACTGCCGGAGCAATTGCGCAAGCGCCTATGCAGCGGAGAGCATCAATAGTGAAAAGACCGTCCTCGGTTGTTTCGCCGGGTTTAATTCCGAGAATTTCGGAGAATTTATCAACAATTTGCTGAGCACCTTTTACATAGCATGCGGTACCGAGGCAACAGCCGATAACATATTTTCCGCTCGGTTTGAGTGAGAAGAACGAATAGAAAGTTACTACACCGTAAATTTCCGCAACGGAAATTCCGGTACGCTCGGAAACGATCTCCTGTACCTCAAGCGGAATATAGCCATATTCCTTTTGGATATCGCTGAGGATCATTATGAGCGGTGTTTTTTCGTTTGCGTATCTGTCGCAGATTTCATTTATCATAACGACAGCCGCTTCGCTGAGATGAGCCATTTCTGATTTCCCCCTTGAACTGTTTTTGTTTCGAGTTTTGTATACTAATCCACAAAATAAGAGAAGCGCCCCTATGCACAATCTCCCAATTCTGTTAAATTATAAACCCTTTCCATATAAAAAGCAATAGCCTTACGCAAATTTAGTCATTTTTACGGAATTTTGAGTGTTAAATATTTTGGCTTTATCTTCGCAAAAATGGGTTACGCAAGACTAACCTGATTGTTTTTGTAAATTGGTTAACTCATTAACAAAGTTTTTTGCAGTTTTGCTTGAATTTTGAACATTTCAATGATATACTTTATTAGTTATAATACTACCATGCGGAGGTGCTCCCTTTTTTATGAATTACGATGTTATTATTATCGGCGCAGGCCCCGGTGGAATTTTTTCCGCTTATGAGCTTGTTAAACAGAAACCCGGCCTTAAAGTTGCTGTTTTCGAAGCCGGAAATGCTCTTGAAAAACGCCATTGTCCTATTGACGGTGACAAGATAAAAAGCTGTATCGGCTGCAAAACCTGTTCAATAATGAGCGGTTTCGGCGGTGCAGGTGCATTTTCCGACGGAAAATATAACATCACCAACGATTTCGGCGGCACTCTTTATGAATATATCGGCAAGAAAAAAGCTCTTGAGCTTATGCACTATGTTGATGAAATAAACATGGCATACGGCGGCGAGGGCACTAAGCTTTACTCCACCTCCGGTACAAAATTCAAAAAAATCTGTATTCAAAACGACCTCCACCTCCTTGATGCAGCTGTTCGTCATCTCGGAACCGATATCAACTATGTCGTACTTGAAAACATCTACAATTTCCTCAAGGAAAAGGTTGAATTCTTCTTCAACACACCTGTTGAGCATGTTTGCGCAATTGAAGGCGGTTATGAAGTAATTATAAATTCCGGAATTTCCTATTCCTGCAAGGACTGCATAATTTCCGTAGGAAGAAGCGGAAGTAAATGGATGGAAAAGGTTTGCGGAGAAATGGGTATTCCCACTAAATCAAACCGTGTGGATATCGGTGTTCGTGTTGAGCTTCCCGCAGAGGTTTTCTCCCACCTTACCGATGAGCTTTATGAAAGCAAAATTGTTTATCGCACCAAAGAATACGGCGATAAAGTCCGTACTTTCTGTATGAACCCTAAAGGTGCTGTTGTTAACGAAAATACCAACGGAATTATCACCGTTAACGGACATAGCTATGAGGATCCCTCTAAGCAGACCGAAAATACAAACTTTGCACTTCTTGTTGCAAAACATTTCTCCGAGCCTTTCAAGGATTCCAACGGCTACGGCGAAAGCATTGCACGCTTGAGCAATATGCTCGGCGGCGGTGTTATTGTTCAGCGTTTCGGTGACCTTATTCGCGGTCGTCGTTCCACTGTTGACCGCATTGAGGAGGCATTCATCACCCCCACCCTCAACGCAACTCCCGGTGACCTTTCACTTGTTCTTCCTAAGCGTATTCTTGACGGAATTGTAGAAATGATCTACGCTCTTGATAAGGTTGCACCCGGAACCGCAAATGACGATACTCTCCTTTACGGTGTTGAGGTAAAATTCTACAATATGGAAGTTGAAGTTGATAAAGACCTTATGGTTAAAAAGCACAAAGGTCTTTACATAATCGGTGACGGAAGCGGAATTACCCATTCCCTTTCCCATGCTTCCGCAAGCGGTGTTCTTGTTGCAAGAAAAATCGCAGAATAATAAAGATAAAAGCCACAGCAATGCTGTGGCTTTTTTATATTGTTATTTAAAATTTTACAGAGGTGCAGCTGTAATTCAGCTGCAATCGACCACTATCAGTTTACAGTCGGTGCAGCCATAGGACGGAGTTACGACTGAAATTTTGCTGTTTCCTTTAATAACCATACCGCCCTCCGACTCAATTTTCTCGGCGGAATGACTGTATGTATTAAACCAATGCTTTTCGGTAAAAGTTTTAGGAAGCCAAAAAAGCTTTGAATCGCCACGACAGCTTGCAATTTCGCCTATTTGCATTTCTTTTCCGCATTTAGGACATTTCATTTTTAAAACCTCCTTTAAATTTTATAAAATCCTCCGATTAAAATAATATCACCGAGGAATTTTGTTTTCAACCGCTTATACATAGTTTTTTTACAGTTCGTTATTCACTTTTTCACTTTAATATGATAGAATAAACCCAAGAAAATTATATCCGAAAGGGGTTTTGATAAATGCTCAGCATCGAAAACGAAAAACGCATTGAAAAATGGATCGAAGATCACAAACAGGAATTCATTGATGACCTTTCAAAGATAATTGCGGTGCCCTCTGTTGCAAATCCGGGTGTCGCCGAAGGCGAATATCCCTTTGGCAAAGAAAGTGCAAACGCCCTTGCGGTTGCTCAAAAGCTCGCAGAAAGCTATGGTTTCCCGGTAAAAAATCTCGATAACTATTGCCTTGTGGCAAATGTCGGCAAGGGTGATGAGAAAATCGGTATTTTCGGACATCTTGATGTTGTACCCTGCGGAAACGATTGGAAATATCCTCCCTATGAGCTTACTGTGGACGGCGACCTTCTCATAGGCCGTGGTATTCTTGACGATAAAGGCCCCCTTTGGGCTTCAGTTTATGCTGTTCGCTGCCTTAAAGAGCTTGACCTTCTCCCGAATCGTGAAATCGAGATTTTCATGGGTGGTCAGGAGGAAAGCGGTATGAACGATGTGGAGCACTATATTGAAGTATCCGAAAAGCTCCCGGAAGTATCCTTTACCCCCGACGGAAACTATCCCATTTGTCATGGCGAAAAAGGCGGACTGCGTTTTTATCTCGCAATTCCCTGCCATGATGAAAAAATCGTAGATTTTAACGGTGGTACCGTTAGAAATGTAGTTGCGGATAAGGCCTGCGCAACGCTTAAAAATGTCTGTGCAAAAGAGCTTTCCGAAAAACTCTGCGACAACAAACGAATTTCTGTTGAAAGCGATGGCGAATTTGTAAAAGTTACCGCTACCGGTGCATCCGTTCACGCATCTGTTCCCGCAAACGGAATAAACGCCATAGGCGTTCTTGCAAATGCGCTTATTGATGCGGATATTCTTGAGGGCGAGGCTCTTGTTGCAATGAAGTTCATTGCACTTGTAAACTCGGATTATAACGGAAAAGCCCTCGGCGTTCCCGTTGAAGATGAGCCCAGCGGCAAGCTTACCCATGTGGGCGGTGTTATTTCCATGGACAGAGGTATTCTCGATCTTTCCATTGATATCCGCTATCCCGTAACCGCCGACGGTGAGGCTCTTCTTGAAAAAATTACCGAAACCGTTGAACCTTATAAAGTCACCGTTCACGATAATGTTCATACAAAACCCGCATATGCTCCTGCGGATTCAAACCTTGTTCGCACCTGCATGAGCGTAATAAACAGTGTTTTCCATCGTGATAATTGGAAACCCTATACAATGGGCGGCGGAACCTATGCAAAACATCTTCCTAACGCCTGCGCACTCGGCCCGGAGGATCCCGATTTTGAAAGTCCCTTCGGTCCTTTCCGCGGAAGTATTCATCAGTCCGATGAATGTACTCCCGCAAAACTCCTTTTCGACACAATGCTTGTTTACGCAAAGCTCCTTATTGAGCTTGATGACATAAATGTTTTGGAATAATATGGACTTTAAAAAACTCTTAAAAGAGCCGTTTTTCTACTTTTTGATGCTCTTTCCACTTGGAATTTTGCTTTTGGCAGCATCAAAATATATAAACGGCTTTGCCGACCTTTATTATTCAACCGTCTATAAATATTTGGGTGGATTTTTCGGAAGTGTAACGGGATTTTTCCCGTTTTCACTTATGGAAGTTCTAATCTGCGCAGTTGTTTTAATCGCAATATATTGGATTGTATCTCTCGTGCTCAAATCAAAAAACGGGAAAAATTCGGTGCTCAAATATTTTAAAGGCGTGCTCAAAAGCATTCTTTCTCTTTTATGCCTTATATTTTTCCTATTTTCAGCCTTTTGCGGAACGAATTATTACCGTGAAAGTTTCGGAGATATGATGGGGCTTAAAATCGAAAAATCCTCCGTTAGTGAGCTTTATGAGCTTTGCGAGGCTCTTTTAGATGAGGCCACCGAAAGCGGTGCTCAGCTTTACAGGGGCGAGGACAATCTAACCGTTTACGAAAAGGATTTTTCAATGCCTCTTTCCGCAAAGGCAGAATTTGAAAGATTCGTTTCGGATTATGGGATTATTGATATGGGATTTGGCTATTTCGGCAGACCGAAGGAGGTTTTCTTCTCGGAGGTAATGTCATATCTTCAAATTTCGGGCGTTTTTTCACCATATACCTTTGAGGCGAATGTTTGTACAAAGGGCCCCGATTTTTTAAAGGGTGCAACAATGATGCATGAACAATGTCATCTTAGAGGTTTTATGAATGAATCCGAGGCGAATTTCATGGCATATCTTGCCTGCAAAAACAGCGTTTCGCCCTATTTTCAGTATAGTGGCAGCTGTCTTGCGCTGCTTCATTCCATGAATGCACTTTACTCCGTAGACCCCGACCTTTGGTATGAACTTCGCATTAAATATCCGGAATATATTGATGCGGATATGCGTGCTCAAAACGAATATGTTTCTTCCCACGATACAAAGGTTTCTGATGTATCAAGCAAGGTGAATGATACCTATTTAAAGCTCAATGATCAAAAAGACGGAGTTCAAAGCTACGGAAAAATGGTAGATTTACTGCTTGCATACCGTCGGTCATTATGATATACTTTCGGTATGAATAAAAATATGAAAGGTGGTTTCCCCAATGGCTATTGTTGTTGAAGATAACGAGGGTATTGAGGTTTTTTGTCCCTATTGCGGAAAACCCGTTATTGTTCCCGCAGGTTATAACAGACCTACATATCTCTGCCCCCGTTGCCATAAAGCAATTCCTCTTTCCGAAAAAATGCTTGAGGAGCTGAGCTCCTCCGCTAAAATCGAGGAAAAACCGAGAGTTACCTCTCCCTGCAGGAGAGACAGCCTTCTTTAAAAAAATAAAAAGGGTGCCTTTGGCACCCTTTTATTTTTTTCTTCTTATGAAACGATAGACAAGCTCGCCGTTATTTTTTGCGGTGTTTTTGATATAAAACCATTTTCCTTTTTCTTCGGGAAAGGTATCATTGCTCCAATCAATATCCTCCAAAAACTTTTTTGCGCTGCCTTCGTAAACCGTATATTCATCAAGCAGCTCCGCAAGCTCCTTTATTGACCAGAATTTTTTATTTTTGAGCACGGTGATATTGCTGTATCTTCTGAGCATGCTCAAAACAAATTCAACGCAGGTATAGGAACGCTTTATCCTCACCCTTGTTTTAAGAGGAAAAAAGGCTGCGGAAATCATATTATAAAGATATGCCTCGGAATGGTTTGCAAAAAGCTCAAGCCTTTTTTGTGCATGGTAATATTGCTCCTCGGAAACGGGTATTCTGCATATTTTTATCATCGCAATATTGCCGTTTTGATCATATCTCAGCATGGATTCCTTTGTAAATCCGCCGTAAAAGGGTGCGTTTTTATAATGTCTTGAAAAGGAATAGACATATTCCATCTTCGGTGAAAGAGATATTCCCGTATGGTTATAGGGATATTTCGTGACCCTTCTTATAAATTTACCGGTTTTAAAAGGTGTTGAAAAAAACGTTATGTAAAAATATTTCTGTTCATTCATTATCAATATCTTTTAGGGTCTGCATCAACAAATTCACGGAACTTTGATTCAATCCATTCATTCGCCTCGGAAAGTCCTTCGCTTGAAAGAGGAAAATCCTTTTCCTCAACATCGTCTGCATATTCATAGCTCATAACGGTGTAAACCGCCGCATGGATCAGCTCATTTTCCCTATCGGGACAATATCTCCAGCGAAAATCCCTTCTGCTGTCAGTATAGATATTGTTTTCACGAATCATATCCCATGTAGGACGGTCAAATTCAAGTGGCCTTTGCCATTCACGTTTGTATCCCATTTTTTCTCCTTTCCGAAATTATTTATGATATTAGATTTTATCACAATAAAATCACTTTTTCAATTATATTTGATATATTTACTTACTATGTGATATATGATAGAATACCAAGGATAAGGAGGCGACAGAATGTCGATTTTTTGGTATACAACGGGCACTATGCAGAATATGTACCCGGATTACTACGCTTATGAGCATTTCAGCCCTTTGCATCTTTGCGTAATTGCAATTTGCCTTTTCGTGATAATTGCCGCTGTTATTGTATATCGCAGGCTTGATTCCAATGGAAAGCAAAAATTTCTTTATGTTATGGCGGCACTTCTTATAGCGGATGAGCTTTTTAAACAGTTTTCCACAATTTTTACGGGACAATGGGAATTCGATTATCTCCCGCTCCATCTTTGCAGCATAAATATTTTCGTCTGCGTTATAAACTCGTTCAAAAGGGATAATATAACCTCGGAGATTTTATATTCACTCTGTGCGCCCGGTGCTGTTCTTGCACTTTTAATGCCTACATGGACAAGGCTTCCCCTTTGGAATGGTATGAGCCTTCATTCAAATACCGTACATCTTCTTTTACTTTTGTATCCGATTTTACTTATTTCAGGTGGATTCAGACCCGATTTTCGCAGACTTCCTAAGGTTCTTGTTGTGGCGCTTTGCGAATGTGTTCCGATTTATTTCCTCAACAAGCTCCTTGATACAAACTTCTTTTTCCTCAACGGTACCTCGGAAAACCCTGTTCTTGAAATTTTGGTATCGCTTCTCGGTAAGGATTTTTATTTTCTTGGATTTATTCCGATTGTTATTGTGCTTTGGTTTATTATGTATTTTCCATGGTATCTTTCAGAGAAAAAATCCGCAAAAGCGGTTTAAAAAAAGCGGAGTGCTTTGCACTCCGCTTTTTTTCAGTTTATGAATCTTGAAAGGAAATCCTTAGTCTCCTCTTTTTTAGGAGAGGTGAAAATCTCCTCGGGAGTTCCCTCCTCGCAGATAACACCGTCCTTCATGAAAACCACATGGTTTGAAACATCACGGGCGAATGCCATTTCGTGAGTTACAACTATCATTGTAAGGCCTTCGTCAGCAAGGCGTCTCATTACAGCAAGAACCTCACCTACCATTTGAGGGTCAAGTGCCGAGGTAGGTTCATCGAAAAGAAGTACCTCGGGCTCCATTGCAAGTGCTCTTGCTATGGCAACACGCTGTTTTTGTCCGCCCGAAAGCTGTTTCGGTTTTGCGTTTATATAAGGAAGCATTCCTACTTTTTCAAGGAAATATTTAGCTGTTTTTTCAGCCTCATCCTTGCTTTTTCCGAGAACTTTCATCTGTCCTACCATGCAGTTTTTGAGCACGGACATATTTGCAAAAAGGTTAAAGCTTTGAAAAACCATTCCGACTTTCGCTCTGTAATCCGTAAGCGAAAATCCTTTTTTATCAATATCCTCTCCATGGAAAAGAATTTTTCCGCCGGAGGGTGTTTCAAGCACATTTATGCAGCGGAGCAGGGTTGATTTTCCCGAACCGGAAACGCCTATTATTGTTGTGACATCGCCTTTTTTTACGGAAAAATCTATATCGGAAAGGACCTTATGGCTTCCGAAATTCTTTTCAAGATGCTGAATTTCGATAATATTTTCGCTCATTTGAAGTCCTCCAATTTTTTCTTTTTAGGGTGATAGCTTAAAAGTCCGCTTGTGTAAGCAAGGGTATCCGTTGTTGCAAGGTCGTAGTTGTCGTCGCCATCAAGTTTCTTTTCAAGAAGTCTTAAAAGAAGGGATGCGGTAACGGTCATAACAAGATATATTACCATTGTGACGCTTGCGGATTCAAAATAGAGATAAAGTGCGCCTGTTGCGCTTTTGTGTGTAAAGAATACATCCGCAAAGCTGATTACGGAAAGAACGGAGGTATCTTTAATATTGATAATAAAGTTGTTGCCTATTTGAGGGATTATATTGCGGAATGCCTGAGGGATTATTACATTTATCATTGTCTGTAAATGGTTCATTCCGATTGCTTTTGCACCTTCGGTTTGACCTGCATCAATGGAAAGAATACCGCCTCTGACGGTTTCCGCCATATATGCACCGGTGTTTACGGATACAATGAGCAATGCTGCTGTGTAAACATCCATATGATAATTAAAAATCATGATTATTCCGTAATAGATAAATACGGACTGTACAATCATAGGTGTTCCTCTGAAAAGTTCAACATAACCTTTGAGGATTATATTTACAAGAAAGAGGATTATTCTTTTCCAAAGAGGAGTTTTTTTGTCGGAGGGTATTGTTTGAACAATTCCCACTCCAAAACCTATGATACAGCCTGCGACTGTGCCTATAAATGAAACGATAAGTGTGTTCAGCGCACCGTTTAGGAATGATTGACCGTAGCCCTCCCAAACTCTTGCAACGCCTACAAAAAATTCAGCCAAGGTGATTCTCCTTTTTTATTACATTATAAACCGCCCGATTACTTACCGAGCGGTTTTTTTACAAAATTATTCGCTGAGAGGCTGTACGGAAATTGCCTCCTGCATCATTCTTTCATAGTCCTCGGTGGTAAGTGTTGCGAGAACTGCGTTTACCTCATTAAGAAGCTCGGTATTGCCTTTTTTAAGAGAGATACCGATATTTATTTCCTCCTCGGAAACTTCAAAAGCACCTTCGGTGCCGCTGAAATCAAGGAGTACAAAATCGCTGTAAACAGCGGTTGCAGCCATTGCGGTAGGCATATCGGTTACAACAAGGTCAACATCGCCGTACTCAAGTGCTACAAGCATTGCGGGTGCGGTTTCTTTTGCGTTAATAATTGTTGCATCGGGAATTTGAGGAAGGCAGATATCATACCAAATTGTTCCAAGCTGAGAAGTGCAGGTTGCGCCTGCAAGGTCTGCAACGCTCTTTGCGTTTGCATATTCGGAATCTGCTTTTACAAGGGTTACTATTGATGCGTAGAAATAAGGCTCGGAGAAATCAACAACCTCAAGTCTTTTTGCGGTAATGGACTGACCTGCAATTACAAGGTCAACATTTCCGGATACGATTGCGGGAACAAGTCCGTCCCAGTCAAGCTTTACTATTTCAAGCTCCTTGCCCATTGCCTCTGCAATAAGTTTTGCCATCATTACATCATAGCCGTAAGCATAATCGGAGGTTCCGGAAATCGGTACTGCACCGTTTGAATCGTCGGACTGACTCCAGTTATAGGGTGCATAGGAACATTCCATTGCTACACGGAGGACATTGCTTTCCCCATTGTTTCCCTCATTGCCGCATGCTGCAAAGCTGAGGCACATAACTGCTGCGAGAATAACTGCGATAATTTTTCTTTTCATTTTTGTTTCCTTCTTTCCTAAGAATTCATTTTTTGAGGCTTTTTTATAATAAAAAAGCCATGAATACTTTCGGAGAAGATTCATGGTACATTCTTACACAAAAAATGCTTTGCGGAAATTTCAAAATTGAAAAACCGCTTAAACCAATGATAGCTCTCCACCGAAGTGACAGTCCAGCGGATATTCTCCGCTGACCCAGCAATCGAAAACAGGACTTTTTTCGAAAGCTTCGGCGAAAGTTCCTTTCTCACAAAACAGGGAGCCTGCCCTTTTAAATATTTTGTGATACTCTTAATCTTTCGCGCCTCTACCATTGTTTATGGCAAAGCCAAAAACAATATGTATTCAGTTTTAATAGCTCATATGAACTATATTCCTCAGTATAGCAAAGCAAACTATTTAAGTCAACAGTTTTTTAAAAATTTTTTAACATTTATTTTTTCTCATAGGTATCTGCGATTGAAAAAAGAAATGGCTTATGATATTATATTATGTAGTTTAAATACAAATGGAGGATCAATATGAAAAGACCCGAACTTCTTGCGCCGGCAGGAGATATGGAATGTCTTGAAACGGCGATTCATTTCGGTGCCGATGCGGTTTATATAGGTGGCCCCCTGCTTCAGCTTCGTGCGGATAATGTGGGTTTTGACCGTGAGGGCATTAAAAATGCTGTAAAATATGCGCATAGCAAAGGCGTTAAGCTCTATGTAACAGTAAACTGCTTTGCAAAAAACGAGGAAATTGATGCCGCAGCGGATTATGCTCAATTTCTTTATGAAAGCGGTGTTGATGCGGTAATCGTTTCCGATATAGGACTTATTGCGGAAATTCATAAAGCCGCTCCGAATCTTGAAATTCATGTAAGCACTCAGGCAAACTGTCAAAACTTCGGTGCCGCAAAGGTCTATTGGGAAATGGGTGCAAAGCGTGTCGTTTTAGGAAGAGAAATGACCCTTGATGAAATAATCGAATTCCGCAAGCGTATTCCCGAAGAAATGGAGATTGAGGCATTTGTACACGGTGCAATGTGTATGTCCTATTCCGGAAGATGTATGATATCCTCCTATCTTGTAAACAGAAGCGGAAACCGCGGAGGCTGTGCGCAGCCCTGTAGATGGAGCTATCATCTTGTTGAGCAAAAGCGTCCTAACGAATTTTTCCAGGTTGTTGAGGACGATAAAGGTACTGCGATTTTAAGCTCCCACGATATGTGTGCTGTAAGCTTTCTCGATAAACTTGAGGCTGCGGGAATTTGCTCCTATAAAATCGAAGGCAGAATGAAAACACCTTTCTATGTTGCAACTGCCGTAAACGCCTATCGCCATGCAATTGACGGCGATATTCCAATGGAAACAATTGAGCGTGAGCTTGACAGCATAAGTCACCGTCCCTATTCAAGCGCATTCTATTTCGGAGAGATGAAACACAGTCACGGAAATTCCGGTGCTTATATTCAAAAATGCCTTTTCATCGGAAAAGTTCTTGATTATTCCGACGGTTTTGTCACCATTGAGCAGCGCAATAATTTTAAACCCGGAGATGAGCTTGAGGTAATTTCACCGAGCTGCACCGGCGAAAAATTCACCGTCACCGAAATTTTCGATATGGACGGAAACAGCCGTGAGGACGCAAGGCTTATTCAGCAGGTTTTAAGACTTCCCTGCCCTATAAAGCTTAATAAAGGCGACCTTTTAAGAAAACGAATTGAAGAATAAAATTGAGCACGGATTTTCCGTGCTCTTTTTTATTTTCAAAAACCCTTGACAGAGTAACAATGTTACGCTATAATGTAATCGTAACATTGTTACGCACATGTGCAAAAATATTCATAGGAGGCTTTTTATGAATGTAAATGACGAAAATTTAATCTCCAAAAAGCAACTCCTCGAAAAATATTCCATTTCGTATGGCGCATTATACCGTTGGAAACGAAAGGGTCTTATTCCCGAGGAATGGTTCATCAAAAAATCCACCTCCACCGGACAGGAAACCTTTTTCCCGCAGGATTTGATTTTCGAGCGAGTGGAGCTTATCCTTTCCAAAAAAGAGGAAGTTCTTCTTGATGAGCTTGCTAAAAACATTTCCGACAAAGAAGAAAACGATGCCAGAATCGTGCTGAATACTGTTTTCGGAGAAAAATCATTTAAAATCAAAGATATCGAAGGCATTAAGCTCATAAATGCGGACGGAAGCGTTTTAGACATTTGCGAGATTTTGAAAATTTGAAAGGAGATTCATTATGGATATGAATATTGCAGGCTCCGGATGTGTTCCTACCGGAGAATATGATGTAGTTAAGATAAACGGAAGCGGAAAATCCGAAGGATTTATTCGCTGTAAATCATTGAGCTGCGCCGGTGCTTTTTTGGGAAATTCCGATATTGAATGCAGCGGAATTGTAGATATTTCCGGTGCGTTCAAAAATAACGGCAGCCTTTCCGCAGCATTTATAGATGCCTCCGGCGGTATAAAAAATGATGGTGATGTAACTGCCGATAAGCTTGATATATCCGGTTCTATTGAAGTAGGCGGAAATTTTTCCTCCGGAAAAATCGCAGATATAAGCGGCGCCTGCAAGGTTAACGGCAATCTTAAAGTCGCTGAACTTAAAGTATCCGGCGGTCTTAAAGTAAACGGCGATATTGAGGCTGAAAAAGCAACTGTTTATGGTGGACTTTCCTGCGGAGGTCTTATAAATGCAGAAGAAATTCATATAGATATTTACGGTTCAACAGGCTCTAAGGCAAACAGCATAGGCGGAAGCAAAATTACAATCACCTCAAAAGGCAAACCGAAATTTTTGGAAAAGGTTCTCAGAATTGAGTCCTCAGCTTTTACCGTAAGCGATTATATCGAGGGCGATGAAATTTCCATTGAGAAAACTATTGCAAAAACTGTCACCGGTAAAAACATAACCATAGGTGACGGCTGTAAAATTGAGCTTGTACAGTATTCCGAAAATTGTGATATCTCTCCTAATGCAGTTATCGGTCGCTGCGAAAAAATCTAATTTACGGAGGACACCATGGCAAAATACCAATATATCACATTGAGGAAAAAACCCGATTTGATGCTTTTTGCCGCAGAATGGTTTAACAGCAAATGGGGTATTCCCACAAAAGCCTATTTGGAATGTATGGAATCCTATATCAATAACGAAACGGAATACGGATGGTATCTGTGTTTAGATGATAACCGGATCATCGGCGGCTTAGGTGTTATTGAAAACGATTTTCATGACAGAAAAGACCTTAGCCCTAATATTTGCGCTGTTTTTACCGAAGAAAAATACCGCTGTCTCGGAATTGCGGGAAATCTTCTTAATATGGCTGTGGAGGATTTGCGAAGCAAGGGTATTTCCCCTGTTTATTTGGTAACCGACCACAATGGTTTTTATGAAAGATACGGGTGGGAGTTTTTTTGCATGGTGCAATGCGATGGTGAATCCGAAATGTCAAGAATGTATATTCACAGATAAATTAAGGGGTTAACTAACAGGTTTTCTGCCTATAAACAAAAAAGCCAAACTGCATTTTGCAGTTTGGCTTTTTCTTTTTTAAGCTTTCGCCTAAGCGTATTTATTCAAGAGTGTATCCTGCTTTTTCAACAGCCTCACGGATTATTTCATCGGGTATATCCGCTGTCATTTTAACAACCGCTGTATCATTAAGGCAGGAGGCTTTTGCCTCTTTTACATTTTCAAGAGCCTCAAGTGCCTCTTTCACATGATTTTCGCAATGTCCGCACATCATTCCCTTTACCGTATAGGTTTTTTCAATAATTTCCTCGGAGGGTTCATCTTCCGAGGAATTTTTTATTTCCGAAACTTCGTTTTCCTCGGAGGGAATTTCCTCATTTTGGATTTTCACATCTTCGGTTTCCTCCGAGCATTTTATTTCTTCGGAAACCCAAACGGGCTCAGTTATGGGATTTTTGCGTTTTTTATCATGCTTTGTACCGAAAACATCCACAAGGTTGAGCCTTAAAGCATTTGTTACAACGCAAAAACTTGAAAGACTCATTGCTGCCGCACCGAACATCGGATTAAGCTCTAATCCGAAACTTACAAATGCTCCTGCCGCAAGGGGAATTCCAATACTGTTATAAATAAATGCCCAGAAAAGATTTTGACGGATATTTTTGAGAGTTGCTCGTCCGAGACGAATTGCACCGGGAACATCGGAAAGTCTGCTCTGCATAAGCACAACATCCGCACAGTCTATTGCAACATCCGTTCCTGCGCCTATGGCAATTCCTATATTTGCAGAAGCAAGTGCGGGAGCATCGTTTATTCCGTCACCGACCATTATTACCTTGCCTTTTTCTTTAAAGATTTGAACAGCTTTTTCCTTTCCATCGGGAAGAACTCCTGCTATAACCTCATCAACGCCCACCTGCTGTGCAATAGCGTTTGCGGTGCGCTCGTTATCTCCTGTGAGCATAACGGTATAGATGCCCATATTTTTAAGCTGAGAAATTGCATCGGGGCTTTCCTCTTTAATTACATCCGCAACGGATATCATTCCGATATATCTTCCGTTTCCACTGAAGAAAAGCGGTGTTTTTCCTTCGGAGGCAAGCTTTTCCGCAATTTCTTCAACTTCCGAGGGGATTTTTGCGGTATTTTTTACAAAATCGAGATTTCCACCGAAAACGGAAATTCCACCCATAATTCCGGTTACACCGTTTCCGGGAAGTGCATAAAAATCGGATACCGCATTTATCTGCAGCTCAAGCTCCGTGCATTTTTCGATAATTGCCTTTGCAAGAGGATGTTCGCTTTTTATTTCAAGCGCACCTGCAATTTTCAAAAGTGAATTTTCGGATACATCGCTTGCGGGAATTATATCGGTTACGGCAGGCTCGCCCTTTGTAATTGTTCCGGTTTTATCCATAATTACAATTTCAGCTCTGCCTGTTTCTTCAAGAGCCGCAGCGGTTTTATAGAGTATTCCGTTTTTAGCACCGACACCGCTTCCCACCATTATTGCAACAGGTGTTGCAAGTCCGAGAGCACAGGGACAGCTTATTACCAAAACGGAAATTCCTCTTGCAACAGCAAAGCCTATGCTTTCTCCGAGCAAAAGCCAAATTACAGCTGTCAAAAGCGCAATTGTCATAACAACCGGTACGAATACTCCGGAAACCTTATCCGCAACCTTTGCAATAGGAGCCTTTGTTGCGGCAGCGCCCTCCACCATTTTTATAATCTGTGAAAGGGTTGTATCCTCACCGACCTTTGTTGCCTCGCATTTTATAAATCCGCTTTGATTTATTGTTGCTGCAAAAACGCTGCTTCCGCAGGTTTTATCTACGGGAACACTTTCGCCCGTAAGGGCAGCCTCATTTACGCTGCTTTCGCCCTCTAAAACAATTCCGTCAACGGGGATATTTTCTCCGGGACGAACTACAAAAATCTCGCCCTTGCGAACATCTTCGATTCCAACCGTAAGCTCCTCATCGTTACGAATTACCGTTGCGGTTTTAGGCGCAAGGAGCATAAGCGAACGAAGTGCATCCGTTGTTTTTCCTTTTGAACGAGCCTCAAGCATTTTTCCGACGGTTATAAGCGCAAGTATCATTGCGGCGGATTCAAAATAGAATTCATGGATATAATGCTCTGCGGCAGGAATATCCCCTGCAATAACTTTTTCGCTCATTGCGAAAAGCGCATAGGTGCTGTAAACGAATGATGCACCCGAACCAAGTGCCACAAGGGTATCCATATTAGGTGCTTTATGAATAATTCCTTTAAAACCGTTTATAAAGAATTTTTGGTTTATTATCATTACAATAAGCGCTAAAAGCATTTGTGTAAGGCCTATGGCGATACAGTTTTCCGAAAGGAATTTCGGAAGGGGCCATCCCCACATTGTATGACCCATTGAAACATACATGAGCACCGCCAAAAATCCGACAGATGCTATAAGACGCTTTTTGAGCACGGGAGTTTCCTTATCCTCAAGAGCCTCCGTGCTCGGTTTATCGTTTTTTGCGGATGCGCTTTTAAGCGATGCTCCGTAGCCTGCGTTTTCAACCGCCTTTATTATTTCATCGGGACTTGCAGTTCCCTCTACGCCCATTGAACCTGTGAGCAAACTTACGGAGCAGGAGCTTACTCCTGAAACGGCGGATACCGCCTTTTCAACCCTTGCGGAGCAGGCAGCACAACTCATTCCCGTAACATTATACTGTTCCATTATATAAAAACACCTTCTTCGGAAAATATTTCTTTATTTCAAATTTTTTGAAATTTTATGTCCTTATTTTAATATTAACATTAAAACAAATAAAAAACAACCGTTTGCGGACTTTTTGGTTTTATTAACCTAACCATATTTTTCATTGATATTTCGGAATAAAAATTTTGCATAAGGCAAAAATATTGCCAAAGGAATTTTTTAAAAAGGTGGTCATACAAATGAAAAACAATAAAAAGGGCGGGCCTCTCGGATTTCTTGCAGGAAAAGGATTTTATGCCGCAATGGCTGTTTGCCTTTTAGGTGCAGTGGGCGCTGCTTGGGTAACCGCAAGCAGAGCTATTGACTCAATAGGCGAAAAGGACAATGTTTCCGTTCCGGAAAACCGTGTTGTTTCCGAAGAAAAATACGATCCCGATACTTCGATTTTCGCATCGGAAGATGTTGCAAAGCCTAAAGAGGATGTCAAAATCGAAAATGATGAAAACGAAAAGGTAAAAAGCAATTCGAAAAGCGAATTTTTAATGCCTTTGAAAGGTGAAATTTCAAAAAAGCACAGCGGCGGTGAACTTGTTAAATATGATGCCTTAGATGAATGGCGCACACATGACGGCATTGATATAAATGCAGAGCAGGGCTCCGATGTATTTTCCTCCTCCGATGGAAAAATTTCCTCCATCACAAGCGATCCCCTTTGGGGAACGGTTATCGAGATAACTCATAAGGGCAATATTACAACAATTTACAGCGGTCTTGCGCCCGAAACCTCATTAAAAGTCGGAGATGAGGTTAAGGCAGGCGATAAAATCGGCTCCATCGGTGAAACAAATCTTGCGGAGGCAGATATGCCCTCCCACCTTCATTTTGCAATGAAAGAAAAGGGTAAATTTATAGATCCCTTAACCAAAATCGGATAAAACAAAAAGGTGTGCAACGCACACCTTTTTTGTTTTATCCTTTTCTTCCGAGAATTGCCTCATAAAGCCTTGTGTAGGCATGAGCACTTCGGCTCCAACTGAAATCGCAGGAAAGTGCGTTGAGCACCGCCTCTTTCCAGCGTTCGTTTTTTGCAAAAAGAATTTGAGCACGGTTTATTGCTCCGAGCATATCATCGGCATTATATGTTTTAAATGTAAAGCCGTTGCCCCTATGTCCGCCTAAATCCTTTATTGAATCTTTAAGACCGCCGGTTTCCCTTACAATGGGAATTGTTCCGTAGCGAAGCGCAATCATCTGTGCAAGACCGCAGGGTTCACTTTTACTCGGCATAAGGAAAGTATCCGCACCCGCATATATTTTTCTTGAAAGAGAGGGTATAAATCCACAGACAAAGCTGACTCTGCCGGGATATTTTTCCTGTAAACGACGGAAAAATGCCTCATAGGCGGATTCACCCGAACCGAGTACGGCAATTTGTACATTTCCCTCCATAATTCTGTCGCCCACTGCTCTTACAAGGTCAAGTCCCTTATGTGAAACAAGCCTTCCTACCATTCCTATGAGCATTGCATCGGGATTGGTTTCAAGTCCAAGCTCTTTTTGAAGTTCTTCCTTACATTTTGCCTTTCCGGAAAGGTCAAATTTAGAGAATGTAGCGGGAATTTCGGTATCGGTCGAGGGGTCATAGCTTTCGGTATCTATTCCGTTAAGAATTCCCGCAAGCTTATATTTTCTTTCACGCAAAAGCTTATCAAGTCCCCACGCATACCAAGGGTCCTGAATTTCCTGAGCATAGGTCGGGCTTACAGTTGAAATTGCATCGCACTGATCAATTCCGGCTTTCATATAGTTGCAGCGGCCATCATATTCAACCATTCCACGCTTGCTTTCGGAAAGTCCGAGCACATCCTCCGCAAAATACATATCGAAATTTCCCTGATACTGAATATTATGTATTGTGAAAATCGTTTTCATTTTGCAAAGTTTAGGGTCATCATGGTAGAAAACACGCAAAAAAGTCGGAATCATTCCCGTTTGCCAATCATGACAATGGATTATATCGGGATTAAAATCCATTGTTTTTACACATTCGAGCACTGCCTTTGAAAAATAGGCAAAGCGTTCACCGTCATCAAAATGTCCGTAAATTCCGACACGCTTAAAATAATATTCATTATCTATAAAATAGAATGTAACTCCGTTAAAAACGGTTTCGTAAAGTCCGCAATAAAGGTCTCTCCAACCGAGTTTTACATTCATTTCGGATATTTTTTTCATATTTTTTCTCAAACTGTCGGAGATATCCTCGTAAAGCGGAAGAATTACTCTGCAATCACAGCCCGCTCCCAAAAGTGCCTTAGGCAATGCGCCTATTACATCGGAAAGACCTCCCGATGCAACAAAAGGTCTTGCCTCACTTGCCGCAAAAAGTATATTCATAAAATTTCCCCCTAAAAAATCATCAAAGCACCGTATCTTTCGGTATGTAAAGCGGATATTTTTCCGAGCCTGCCAAATGTGTTCCGCTTGAAATAACAACATTTTTGTCGGTTATGACCCATTCAAGCTCGCAGTTTTCACCGACAACGGTGTTGTGCATGAGCACACAGCCCTTTATTTTTGCACCCTTTTTCACCGTTGCGCCTCTGAAAAGAACGGTTTTTTCAACCTTTCCGTCAATATAGCAGCCATCGGTTACAAGGGTGTCGGAGACATCTGCATTTTCACCGTATTTTGCGGAAACCTCATCACGGACACGGGTATAAATAGGTCTTTCCTCCGGGAAAAGCGATTCTCTTACATCTTCATCAAGGAGTGCAAGGTTTGAATCGAGATAATTGCGAAGTCCCGTCAGCTTATTGCACCAACCGTCGAAAAGATATCCTCTTATGTTGAGCATACCCTTTTTTGCCATGAGCACGCTATGTACAAAGCTGTGCTCATCCTTGCTCGCACATTCCGCAATAAGTTCATCAAGCAGCGGCTTTTTGATTATTGCGATATCAAGATAGATATTTTGAATTCCCTCAAGCTCCGGATTCAAATACAAATCAAGGAGTCTTCCGTTTTCATCAAAGAAAAGTGCGGCGCACTGCTTTTTTTCCGTAAAAATTTCGCTGCGCTTATAAACAAGGGTTATATCCGCACCGCTTTCCTCATGCTGTTTAATTACGGGACGAAGGTCGATATTCGCCACCACATCGCTGTCTGAAATTGCGACATTTTCTGCGGTGCTCGCCTTTATGTATTCACGGATTCCGTAAAGTGCCTCCATTCTTCCTCTGTAAACGCCTCGTTCACCTGCGTAGGGAGGCAGAATTGAAAGTCCTCCGTTCTTTCTTGACATATCCCATTCCTGACCGTTACCCACATGATTCATAAGGCTTTGGTAGTTTTTGCTTGGAACAAGTCCCACATCGTAAATTCCGGAATTTGTCATATTCGAAAGGGCAAAATCTATCATGCGGTATCTTCCGCCGAAAGGTATTGAACCGAGAGTTCTGTTTGCGGTAAGCTGCGGAATAAGGTCGTCATGCATATTACAGACAATTATACCGAGTATATCCCTCATTTTGCACTCTCCTTTCCGAAGATAACCCCTGCCTCGATTTCCGTTTCGGGATCTGTTTTTGTTTCGGGTCCTATAAGGGTTATTTTTGCATTTTCATCATCGGAGCCTATTTTTGCGTTTTCTCCTATGACAGCTTTTTCTCCGACTATTGTTCTATAAATCTTTGCACCGGGTTTTATTTTTGCACCGGGCATAATTATACTTTCCTTTACCTCAGCACCTTTTCCAACGGAAACTCCCGCAAAAATTACGGAGCGTTTCACTTTTCCTCCAATGCAGCAGCCCTCGGTTATCATTGAATTTTCAATTTCAGCACCTTTTTCGACCATATGCGGAGGCATTACCGGGCTGCGGCTGTATATTTTCCAATCCTTGCTGTGAAGGTCTAAAGCATTTCCGTCAAGGAGATCCATATGTGCCTCCCAAAGAGAATCCACCGTACCCACATCTTTCCAATAGCCCTCGAAAGCATATACCGCCATTTTTTCTCCCGCAGCAAGCATATTCGGCAAAACATTTTTTCCAAAATCGTTTTCGGAATTTTGATCGTTTTCGTCCTCGGTAAGATATTTTTTGAGTTTATCTGCGGAAAAAATGTAAATTCCCATCGACGCAAGGTCACTTCTCGGATTTTTCGGTTTTTCCTCAAATTCTGTTATATAACCGTTTTCATCCGCAATTATGACGCCGAATCTTGATGCTTCGGAAATCGGAACTTTAAGTGCCGCAATGGTAACTGCGGCATTTTTTCTTTCATGCTCCTCAAGCATTTTCGAATAATCCATTTTATAGATATGGTCACCGGAGAGGATTACCACATAATCCGGCGAATAGCGCTCTATGAAACGGAGATTTTGATAAATTGCATTCGCTGTACCCTTATACCAATCACGACCGGTATTTCTTTGATAAGGCGGAAGTACAAATGCGCCGCCGCCCATTCTGTCAAGGTCCCAGGGCTGTCCGTTTCCGATATATTCGGAAAGCTCAAAGGGCTCATACTGAGTTAGAATACCCACAGTATCTATTCCGGAGTTTACGCAGTTTGAAAGAGGAAAATCAATTATTCTGTATTTTCCTCCAAAGGGCACCGCAGGCTTTGCTATGTCCTTTGTAAGTGCATAGAGTCTACTGCCCTGACCTCCTGCCAAAAGCATTGCAATCATTTTTTTACGCAAGATATATCGACCTCCTCGGAATATTTTACTGTTTATATCATTTCGAAAATTGCAGCGGAAAGGGGCGCCATATCGGTGCTTATAACAGCTTTTTCGCCATCATAACAGCACTGTTTTATTCCGTTTTCATAATTTCCGCTGCCGCCGTAGCGTTTTTCATCCGTTGAAAAAATCTCTTTCCAACAGGAGCCATCCTTTACCTCCAATTTGAAATTTCGGTATTCATTAGGACAAAAGTTGAAAACAAAGAGAAGTCTTTTACCGTTTTTTGAAATTCTGTGAAACGCAACTGCATTTCTGTCAGCCTCATCGCAGCTCGCCCAATTAAAGCCTTCCCAATTTTCATCATTTTCCCAACATTCAGGATGCTCAATATAAATTCGGTTCAAATCCGCTGTGAATTCCTTTAGTTTTCTGTGGCTTTCGTAATCGAGCAAAAACCAATCAAGCTCACGCTTTTCGTCCCATTCGATAAAATGCCCGAATTCCTGTCCCATAAAAAGCAGCTTTTTACCAGGAAAACCTATTTGATAGGTTAAAAGTGCCCTTAGTCCCGAAAACTTTTGCTCATAGCTACCGGGCATTTTATTTATCAGCGAACATTTTCCATGTACCACCTCATCATGTGAGAAAGGCAGGATATAATGTTCCGAAAAAGCATACATCATTCCGAACGTCAGCTTATTATGATGATAGCTGCGATATATGGGGTCAAGGGACATATACGAAAGGGTATCGTTCATCCAGCCCATATTCCATTTGAAATTAAATCCAAGACCGCCTTCGGCTGCGGGTTTTGTTACCATAGGCCAAGAGGTGGATTCCTCCGCTATCATCATTACTCCGGGATATTCGCTGTTAACAGCGGTATTTATATCCCTTAAAAGGCCCACTGCCTCAATATTTTCTCTTCCGCCAAAGCGATTTCTTTCCCAGTTATCATCGCTTTTTCCGTAATCTCTGTAAATCATTGAGGATACTGCGTCCACACGCAGACCGTCTATATGATATTTTTCTATCCAAAACATTGCGGAAGATGAGAGGAAACTCCTTACCTCGTTTCTTCCGAAATCGAATACCTTTGTACCCCAATCCTCACGCTCACCCATTTGAGGATTTTTATATTCATAGCAGGGCGTACCGTCAAAATTCGCAAGACCCGATTCGTCTTTCGGAAAATGTGCAGGCACCCAATCCATAATAACTCCGATTTTGTTTTTATGGAGAGTATCCACAAAATACATAAAATCCTCGGGATTTCCATAGCGGCTTGTAGGTGCAAAATATCCCGTACACTGATATCCCCATGAACCGTCAAAAGGATGCTCGGTTATCGGAAGCAGCTCTACATGGGTATAGTGCATTTCCTTTGCGTATTTTGCAAGCTCCTCGGCGGATTTTCTGTAATCGAAAAAGTTTCCGTCGGAATATTTTCTCCACGAACCGAGATGCACCTCATAGATATTTACAGGGCTATGCTCCATATCCCATTTACCCCGATGCTCAAGCCATTTTTTGTCGCTCCAACGATATTTTAAGCTGTATAAAATCGATGCGGTTTCGGGTCTTGTTTCGGTATGAAAAGCATAGGGGTCCGATTTGAGCACCGTATTTTCGTTTTGAGACTGCACCGCAAATTTATAGCGTGTATAGTCAAAAAGTCCATCCACCCTACATTCCCAAACTCCGTCGCTTATTTTCTTCATAGGGTCAGCCCCTATTTCCCAGTTATTCCAATCGCCTACAACAAAAACGCTTTTCGCATTAGGTGCCCATGTTCTGAAAACAACTCCGTTTTTGTGGCTTCCTTTTATTCTATGTGCGCCTAAAAACTCGTATGCACGATAGTTTTTTCCCTGATGAAAAAGGTAGAGCGGAACATCGTTTTTATTCTGATTTTTTGTCAATTTTGCGCCCTCCTTTTCAAAATATTTATATATAACTATTGTATCATTTTTCCATCACAATTTTCAACGATGAATCTGTAGAAATAAACAACGGTTTTTCTGTTAAAATGACGAAATCTATCAAAAAATTTTTAAAAAACCGCTTTAAATCATACTTTTACTGTGCTATACTGTTTTTATATTTTTTCATAGGAGGTACTTTGATTTGTACAGCGGAACAAATGTCGATAAATACAGCTTTAGAAATGATTACTCCGAAAGCGCACATCCCCAAATAATTGAGGCAGTTTTGAAACTTGCTTATGAAACCAACACACCCTATGGAATGGATCGCCATTCCGAGGCTGCCGCAAATATGATTCGTGAACTTTGCGGAAGACCCGATGCAGAGGTTACCTTTACCGGAGGCGGTACCGCAACTAATGTACTTGCAATATCCGCTTTTCTCCGCAACAGCTATGAGGCTGTTATCTGTGCAGACACCGGTCATATAAACTCTCACGAAACCGGTTCTATCGAATATGCGGGAAGAAAACCTATTTGTATTCCCGTAGGTGTTGACGGAAAGCTCACTCCCGAGCTTATCGACCCTGTTTTCAAATCCTTTGAAAGTGAACATATGGTAATTCCGAAACTCGTATATATCTCACAGTCCACCGAGCTCGGTACCATTTACAGCAAAGCGGAGCTCACCGCAATTTCCGAATATTGCCATTCCAACGGACTTTGGCTTTTCATGGACGGTGCAAGACTCGGTTCTGCACTTATGGCAAAAAGCAACGATGTCACTCTTAAAGATATCGGCGCACTTTGCGACGGATTTTATCTCGGCGGAACCAAAAACGGTCTCCTTTATGGTGAGGCACTTGTTCTCACCGATCCCTCTGTCACCGATCATCTTCGCTGGCTTACCAAACAGCGTGGTTTCATGATTGCGAAGGGCTTTGTTATAGGTGCAATGTTCGAAGAAGCTCTCCGTGACGGACTTTATTTTGAAATTGCAAAATATGAAAACGAGGCTGCAGAAAAAATTGCCGAGGCAATTAAGCAGGCTGGCTTTGATTTCTATTCCGAATTCCAGACAAACCAGATTTTCGTTCTTCTTCCCGAGGAGCTTGCTCTTGAACTTTCAAACACCTATGGCTGTTTCATTCAGGCAAAACTTCCCGACGGAAGATGGGCTGTAAGAATTGTTACCTCCTGCGGAACAACCGAAGCTGCCATTGCGGATATTTCCGAATGGTTCATTAAAAAGGTATGCGCAGGTATTGTTAAAAACTACATGGACGACTGATTTTTAATATTTTCTTAAAATAGCGGGAATTCCCTTGAAAAAAGCTGCATATATATGCTACTATTTAGAAAAAAGGAGGCGTTTTATATGTATTGTCCTAAATGCGGAACCAATATTCCCGAAAACGACCATTTCTGTCCCACCTGCGGTGAGCCTGTTTTAGGAGGCAGCATTCCGGACGAAAGTGATCATACCGCAGAGTTTGAAGCACAGGATATTGAAAGAACTCGTATTCTTTCTGCACTTTGCTATTTGAATTTTATTTTCATCATAATTGCACTTCTTTTGGAGCCTAACTCCAAATTCCTCCGTTATCATGTCAATCAGAGCCTTGTGCTCACTATTTTCGGCTTAGCATGCGGAGTTATTGCAATTATACCGCTTATCGGTTGGATTTTGTCCATTGTCGGTGCTATTGCATATGTTGTATTCACGATAATCGGCATTGTACATTCGATCAAACGCTGTGCAAAAGACCTTCCTTTGATTGGAAAATATACCATTGTTCGTTACGACTGATAAAAATATCAAACTAAAATGCACGCCCTTCGGCGTGCATTTTTTTGTTTGCGCAGCAAGGCTGCTCGGTTATGAGGTCGGGGGCGGTGGCTCGTCGAAAGCATTTTGCATTGGTGTAGGTTTTAGGAATTGGGTTAGGGTGTAAGGCATGGGTTTTGCCGCCAAGAGTTTGCAATTTTGAAGATTAAGTATTGGGAGTCCACCCCATTTCACCCTCTCGGCGCCATCGGTCAGGCCGACGGCGGATTTTCTGTATAAAACGGTGGCTTGGTTATGTGGGTAGGGGGCAGTGGCTCATCGCCAAGATTTTGCAATGGTGTAGGTTTTAAAATTAGGGTTTTGGGTGCAGGGCAGTGGCTCATCGCCAAGATTTTGCAATGGTGTAGGTTTTAGAATTAGGGTTAGGGCGCAAGGCGTGGGTTTTGCCACAAAGAGTTTACAAGGGTTTAGGGTTTTTGAATTAGGGTTAGGGTGCATGGCGTGGTTTTCGTGGTAAAAATTCAAAAAGGTTGGAACGCAGCATTTTAGTGCAAAACGCAAACTGCGTTTTGCGGTTTTGAAAAACAGCCGCAAATTATAGCAGCAAACAAAAATACGGTTATGCGCTTTAAAAAAATTTGAAATTTTTCTTTATAATAATATAAAAAAGTATTTGATATCTATAATAAAGGGTGGTAAAATATAAGATGGTATATTTTGCACAGGAGGTGCTTTTAAAGCAATGCCAAGCGAGAACATAAGAAACTTTTGTATAATCGCACATATTGACCACGGCAAATCGACCCTTGCCGACA
>CAZEKU010000005.1:0-13305 GCA_964512935.1 uncultured Oscillospiraceae bacterium
GGGTCGAACCCGCACGGGTTATTAGCCCAACGGATTTTGAGTCCGTCACGTCTGCCAATTCCATCACACCGGCGTATTACTATAATATTATACATTATTTCAGATAAAATGCAAGAAATTTATAAAAAAATAAGTCGAAAATATTCCCACGCATTTATTCTGAAAAGACGAAAATGGGCTTGTCCGCAGAAATTCTGTCGGTGTTAACAACGCAGTCCACCGCAAAAATTTCAACTCCCTTTTCCTTTGCCTCAAAAAGGGCCTTCGCAAATTTCGGATCGGTTGCAGCGTTAGGCGCAAAGGTGCTGCAGCCTTTCATCGCAATTACAAAAAGGATACAGGCACGAAAGCCCTGCTTTTTTGCCTCAATAAGTTCATAAATATGCTTTGTACCCCTTTCGGTAGGCGCATCGGGAAAGCGCGCCTCACCGTCAATGTTAAGAGTAACTCCCTTTACTTCAAGGAATATCTTATCAAAATTATCCTCTATGTAAAAATCAAAACGGCTTTTTCCGAAAAAACTTTCGGGTTTAATGAGTTTTGCAGTGGGAAAAAGTGTTTTTATATATTCTCCAGCAACTTTATTAGGAGCAAGGCTGTCAATATTTACAATTTCACCGTCATCTCTGCGAACACCTATGAGGTCGAATTTTGTTTTACGATTTGGATTTTTGCTTTTGCAAAGAAAAACCTCGGCTCCGGGTAAGAGAAGTTCTTTCATTCTTCCGGTGTTCATAACATGACAAATTTCGGTTTCGCCATCAATTTCAATATTTGCAATAAAACGGTTAGGGCGGTTTAAAAACTTTCCGCAAACCACATTTTCATATTCCATAATGTTCTCCCTGCACAAGAAAATCTCGTTTAAAAGCAAAATTTATTGCGTTGAGCACCCTTTTTTTATCAGCAGACCAAAGCGGTGCTATAAGCGCATTTTTATTTCCGTCACCCGTAAGTCTGTGAATCGTCATATTTTCGGGTAAGCGCCTTATACATTCCTCAAGAATTTCGATATATTCATCAAGCTCAAGAGCCTTAAAAGCTCCGTTTTCAAAATCCTTTGCAAGGTCGGTGCCTTTAAGAACATGAAGCAGCTGCAGCTTAATTCCTTTAGCACCGCTTTTTCCGATATACTCGGCGGTTTTATAAATATCTTCGGGAGTTTCACCCGGAAGTCCGATTATCATATGAACAATCACATAAATACCATTTTCGGTAAGCGATTTTACAGCTGAATCGAAAACCGAAAGTTCATAACCTCTGCGAATATATTCTGCGGTTTTAGGATGAATTGTCTGTAATCCAAGTTCAACCCATACGGGTTTTATTTTATTAAGCTCCGAAAGAAGTGAAATAATTTCTTTTGAAAGACAGTCGGGTCTTGTTCCTATTGAAATTGCACAGATATCAGGATGGGCGATAGCGCTTGAAAAAAGATATTTCAGCTTTTCAATAGGGCCGTAGGTGTTAGTATAACTTTGAAAATATGCGATATATTTTCCCGAAGGGTTTTTATGCGAAACCCTCGATTTTGCTTTTTCAATCTGTTCAAAAATATCCTCACAGGGTCGCTCCGCAAAATCACCCGATCCTCCGAGACAAAAAATACATCCACGGCTGCCGAGAGTACCGTCACGGTTAGGACAGGTAAATCCACCGTCAAGGGCAAGCTTATATACTTTCTCACCGAATTTTTCACGCATTTCATCATTAAGCGAGCGGTACATATAAAATCCCCCTTAAAGCCGATTTATACCGATATAATAACATATAAGCCTAATTGTTTCCACAAAAATTTGCACAAACTCGGAATAGGGTTTTTATGTAAACCGCAGAATTTCCGAAAAAACCGCAAGTAAATCCCCGATTTTGTGCTACTATTATATCGGAAACGCTGATAGCGTAGTTAAAATAAAAAACATTTTTAAAAAGAAGCAAAATCCGTGGATTTTTTGCGTCTATATAGGTAAAAGGAGGTATTCTATGAATATATTTTCTCTTTTTGCATATACATTTTCACATTTTGCGGTGGACTATGTCTGCATTTTAACAGTGCTCGACCCATTCGGTTTAAAATCAGAGCTTTTAGGCGGAGTCCAAAACTATGCGCTTTTTGTTATACTTTATAATATTTTGGCATTCGGTCTGCAAATGTTTTTCGGATATTTTTGCGATAAACACAAAAACTTCCCCGCAGGAGCTTTCGGCTGTATTTTAGTTATGCTCGGAGCGTTTCTTTCCGAAAACACATTTGAAACAGGGGCACTGCTTTGGTTTTCGGTAATATTTGTGGGAATAGGAAATGCATTTTTCCATGTGGGCGGAGGAATTGAAAGTCTTTTAAATTCAAAAGGAAAACTCTGCCACAGCGGAGTTTTCGTCTCATCGGGTGCAATGGGTGTCGCTCTTGCAGTATACAGTGCCTCAAAAACTAAAAACGGTGGAATTTTAATAACTGCGCTTATGCTAATTTGCGCAGCAGCCTGCTTTATTGCACATAAAAAATCTAAAATCGAAGAAAAATGTAATTTTAAGGATATTGCATCCGAAAAACTCGGTATATGGATTGTTTTGGGACTTACACTTCTTTCGGTGGCAATACGCTCCTTTGGCGGAAACGCAATTTCGGCTGAATGGAAAACAACCGCAGAATTGGGACTTGTTTTTGCATTCGGAGCATTTTTCGGAAAATTTATCGGTGGCTTTGCAGCGGATTTTTTCGGTGCAAGACGAATCGGCGTAATAACTCTTTTATTATCGCTGCCGTTTCTTATATTAGGAAACAATAATATGTTTATTTCCATTTTGGGGATAATTCTTTTTAATATGACTATGCCTATAACCCTTGGAATTTGTGCGGAAAAGTTGCCCGAAAATCCGGGACTTGCTTTCGGACTTACAACTGCAGCCCTATTATTAGGCGCTGCACCGAGTTTTTTTATGGTGCTAAGCCAAAAAAATTATTTGCTTATTCCTGCGGTGATAATTTCCGCTTTTTCAATATTTATTTCCGCAAAAAATAAAGGAGGTGTGAAAAATGATGCTTCTTGATGTGGCAATGGGCCCTATTTATGCAATTTCCACCGGTGCATTTTTAGCAATTGCAGTTGTAACGGGACTTATAGTTTTCGGTGCAATAAAGCTGATTAAAAAGGTCATCGCAAAGAATGACGAGAATGATAAATGAAAAATTTTATTTGCCAAAGGCAAAAAATTCCTTTGATTTTACGGTAATTTTTTCAAAAACGAGGCTGTTGTGACGCTTTTAGCCTTTGCAATACTTGCAATTATTGCAGGAATCGTTATAATAAGGTATATAAGAAAAAAATGATAAGGAGACAGCCGAATGATTGTAGGAACACCTATCGTTATGACAGTGGGCGAATCCATAGGAGTGTTTGCGATTGCTTTGATTTTTTCCGTTTCGGTAATGAGCATTGCGTTTTTCGGCCTTAGATATTGGCATAAAAGAAAACACCCCACCGAGGATGATATAAAAGAAACTAACCGCAAAAGGCGTGAGCGTGAAAAGCTTAAACGCAAAACAACCGAAAAGGTCAACGCCTATATGAGCGGAAAATCCTCGAATAAGGATGAGGAACATATTCCTAACGGAAAACGCTGTGGAAAATATAAAAAGAAAGGCAGAAGAAAATGATTGAATTTTTAACTTTTTTAGGAAGCCTTTTGCTCACCGTGCTCATCGAATGGGCAATGGTGCTCGTTATGACAAAGGATAAAACCATTGCAAAACATAGCGTGCTCATAAATGCTGTAACAAATCCCGCAATGAATTTCATGCTTGTTTTGTGGGAGAGTATGGCAATTGTACAGTCTGTGGCCTATTATTATATCCTTATGGTTATACTCGAAGGATTTGTGGTATATTTTGAGGCTCGACTCTATATGAGAATGCACGCTTTTGACGAAAAAAATGCGTTTAAAACCTCAATTATACTTAACGCAACAACCTTTGTAGTCGGAATTATTTTCGGACTTATAGTAAGATGAAAAACAAATGAGCACCGTGCGAAAACACGGTGCTCATTCTTTTTTTGTTCAGTTTAAAAATAAATCGGAATTAAATAAATTCCAAGGATATTCCATCGGAGGATTTGAAATTGCCTCAACATTTTCACCTGTTATGGGATGTTTGAATTTAAGACGGTGACTCCAAAGAGCTGTTTCGCAGTGGTTATCACGACTGCCATATTTTCCGTCACCCAAAAGTGGCATTTTTCTGCTTGCAAATTGAACACGAATTTGATGAGTTCTTCCGGTGTGAAGCTTTATGAGCACGAGCGAAACAGCTCCGTGCTCAGGATGCTCAACGGTGCTCAAAACTCTGTATTCAAGCACAGCCTCCTTAACACCCTTTCGTTCACGCTTTACAACAAAGGATTTGTTCTTTTGAGAATCCTTAAAAAGAAGGTCGCGGAAAATACCTTCATTCTCCTCGGGAACACCTTTAATTACAGCAAGATATTCCTTTTCAAACTCTCTTTTTTGAATAGCCTCGGAAAGCTTGCCTGTGGCTTTTTGCATTTTTGAAAGAACAAGAGCACCTCCGGTGCCTCGATCAAGTCTATGAACTAAAAAACAGGGTTTGCAGACATGATTTGATGCAAGGGTGACTATATCCTCGCCGTCACCGGGTTCGGAAAGTATATTTACGGGTTTTTCAACAATGATAATAAACTTATCCTCGAAAAGAACTTTCATAATAAAACCTCTAAAACATAAAATTGCGGGAGTTTATCCCCTTTTTTATAAAATCTATTGAAAAAGATTTTGAAAACAGTTAAAATGAAAATAATATATCCGAATCTCGGAGGTGTTTTTGTGTCCGAAAAAGATTCTGTAAATGCAGCCCTTGTAAATCCCGAGGAAAGAGAGGAATATCATAGTTCACTCTGTCTTACAAAAAAGATAGAATCCCGCAAGATAATTCTTGTGGGGCGTTCACGCTGCGGAAAAACAACCCTAATTCGAAGACTCCATAATTTGGATATGACATACCATAAAACACAGTCCATTGAGGCATGGTCCGATGCAATCGACACCCCCGGAGAATATACGGATACTCCCTTTTTCAGCAGAGGTGCAGCGATAACTCCGGCTTATGATGCCGATATAGTCTGTTTCTGCCATGACTGCGGAAACGATATCTGCCGCCTGCCTCAAATGTTTTCAATGAGCTTTGCAAGACCCGTAATAGGAATTGTAACGAAGGCGGACAGCGACGATATTTCCACAGAGCAGGCGGAGCTTTTCCTCAGAAATGCAGGTGCAAGACATATTGTTGTCACAAGCTCCCTTACGGGTAGAGGAATTGAGGAGCTTATAGATTTAATAAACACCATAGACCTCAACGATTATTGATACCTAAAGCGACGGAATTTACCGCCGCTTTTTTATTTAAGCTTTTGCCATTCTGCCACAGCCATTGCATCGCAGCGCTCATTTTCGGGATGACCTGCATGACCCTTTATCCATGAAAATTTCACATCATGTATTTTAAGCAGGTTGAGAAGTCTTTCCCAAAGGTCGGGATTGAGTGCAGGAGCGCCTCCGCTGCGTTTCCAGCCTTTTTTACGCCAACCCTCAGCCCAACCGAGAGTTACCGCATCGGAAACATATTTTGAATCGGTGACAACAGTCACCTTACAGGGCTCTTTAAGAGCCTCAAGTCCGTTTATAACCGCCATAAGCTCCATGCGGTTATTTGTTGTGGAAACTTCGCCGCCGGAAAGCTCCTTTTCATGCTCACCAAAACGAAGAATTGTTCCCCAACCACCGGGACCCGGATTGCCGGAGCAGGCTCCATCGGTAAAAATAGTTACCTCTTTCAAAATAAAAGGCACCTCACTTTCTGTTCTGAAAAATATCATAACGGCATATTAAGAAAAAAGCAAGGTTTTTAAATTTATTTTTAACAGTTTGAATTTTTATTGACAATTTAATTCAAAATAATTACAATATAGCTAACGATGTGTCCGGAATAATTGAATAATTTATGCTTTTTCTAAGCCGAAAATGCGGTTTGGAGTTTTTCTGCTTGCATTTTATTGCCGAAAAACCGAAAAAAGCGAAAATAAAGTCGATTTTTAATGCGAAAATACATAAATTCAAAAATTCAAAAAAGGAGGTCAAAATTTGAATCATATCCAAAGAGCAAAACAGCAAAAATCAAATATTGATAAGCTCGATAAAGTTTTGGAAAATTTACCCGAAGCACAGTATAATCGTGCAGAAGAAGAAACTGCGGTAAAAAAATCCGCAAAAGCTAAAAAAAGTTCTTCCGAAAATGTAAAAAAACAGCCTGTTCAAAAGAAAAAAAGTGCTGCTAAAAAAGAACCTGCGAAAAAAGAATCCGCAAAAAAAGTATCCACCGAGGAAAAAATCGGTTGGAGTTGGAATAAAAAAAGACGAGGACGCCCCTCTGCGGCATCAAAAAATCCGCCCCTTAAAATAATTCCTCTCGGCGGTCTCGGTGAAATAGGAAAAAACCTTACGGTTTATGAATACGAAAACGAAATGATAATCGTCGATTGTGGAATGGCTTTCCCCGATGAGGAAATGCTCGGAATCGACCTTGTTATACCCGATTTTTCCTATCTTGAAGAAAATAAAGAAAAAATCAAGGGACTTTTTATCACTCACGGTCATGAGGACCATATCGGTGCAGTGCCCTATCTTCTCCAAAAACTCAATATTCCTGTTTTTGCAACACGCTTTTCCATGGCACTTATCGAAAATAAGCTTGCAGAAAAAAATCTTCTTGCATCTGCAAAACTCAATGTTGTAAAACCCGGAGATATTGTGCCTGCGGGAATTATGAGTGTTGAATTTATCTATGTAAACCATTCAATACCGGATTCCTGCGCCCTTGCAATACACACCCCCGCCGGAATAGTTATTCAAACCGGTGACTATAAAATCGACTATACTCCTGCAAGGGGAGGAATAATCGACCTTGCAAGATTCGGTGAGCTCGGCAACAAAGGTGTTCTTGCACTTCTTTCCGACTCAACCAATGCAGAGCGTCCCGGAAGCACTCCCAGCGAAAGAGTTGTAGGCGAAAGCATTGATATGCTCTTTAAAAACGCTGCGGATAAAAGAATAATCGTTGCAACCTTCTCCTCAAATGTACACCGTGTCCAAATGGTAATAGAATCCGCTGTAAAATTCGGAAGAAAAGTTGCGGTTTCGGGAAGAAGTATGGAGCAGGTTGTTGCAAAAGCACTTGAACTCGGCTATCTTGAGGCTCCTGCAGGAACAGTTGTTTCGCTTGATGCAATAAATAAGCTCCCCGAAAACGAGGTCTGCATAGTTACAACGGGAAGTCAGGGCGAGCCCATGTCCGCCCTTACAAGAATGTCCACAGGCGACCACAGAAAGGTTAATATAACCTGCCGCGACCTTGTTATAATTTCCGCATATCCGATTCCGGGTAACGAAAAATATGTAGGCAAGGTTGTAAACGAGCTTATGAAACTCGGAGCGGAGGTCGTTTACGAAAAATACAGCCAGATTCATGTATCCGGTCACGCCTGTCAGGATGAGCAAAAGCTCATGCTTGCGCTTACAAAACCGAGATATTTTATCCCCGTACACGGTGAATATAAGCATCTTAAAAAGCATAGTGAGCTTGCGCTCCAAATGGGTATGCTTGAGGAAAATGTTATAATACCCGAACTCGGAAGGGTAATCGAACTTTCCGTAAACGGAATTTCTGCAGAATCCACCGTAACCGCAGGTGCAGTACTTGTTGACGGACTCGGTGTCGGAGATGTAGGTAATGTTGTCCTTCGTGACAGAAAACATCTCGGTGAGGACGGTCTTATGGTTGTATCTATAACCCTCAGCAACAAAGGAAAAATCCTTGCGGGCCCGGATATCCTTTCAAGAGGTTTCGTATATGTAAAGGATTCCGAGGCACTTATCGAAAAAACCAAAGAGGTTGTCGAAAAGGCGGTTCTTTCGGGAATTGCGGAAAATAAGCGTGATTGGCAGAATCTTAAAACAAAAATACGCGATGCCGCAAGCAGCTATCTCTATACCGCAACTCAGCGTTCACCCATGATCCTTCCGATAATAAATGAACTCAGCGAAAAGGATTTTGAGGACAGCAAAACAGATTAAAAACAAAAGCGGTCTCCAAAAAAGGAGGACCGCTTGTTTTTTGCTTTACATAAAGCAAATAAAAGATTATAATAAAAGCGAAATTTTTGTTTAGGAGGATAAAAATGCCTGAACTTTCAAATATAAATGTTGTTCGAGATATCCTCGGACGCCACGGCTTTAAATTTTCAAAAAGCCTCGGACAAAACTTCATTGTAAATCCGGAACTTTGTCCGAGAATAGCCGAAGAAAGCGGAGTCGGGCCGGGAATATGTGCCCTTGAAATAGGCCCCGGAATAGGCGTGCTCACAAAAGAGCTTGCGCTCAGAGCGGAAAAGGTTTTGAGCATCGAAATAGATAAAGCACTTTTGCCCGTGCTCAAAGAAACTCTTGCGGAATTTGACAATGTAACAATAGTAAATGCGGATGTGCTCGAGCTTGACCTTAAAGCACTTGTAAAGGAGCATTTCGGAGATATGCCCTTTGTAGTATGCGCAAATTTGCCCTATTACATAACCTCTCCGATAATTATGAAAATCCTCGAAGAGGATATCGGCGCAGAAAACCTTACTGTAATGGTGCAAAAGGAGGCTGCTGTAAGAATTGCGGCAAAACCCGGTACAAGAGATTGCGGCGCCATAAGCGCAGCCATAAATTATTACAGTATCCCCGAAAAGCTTTTCGATGTTTCAAAGGGAAATTTTGTGCCGCCGCCAAATGTAACATCTGCGGTGTTGCGCCTTACTTTAAGAAAAGAGCCACCGGTAAAAATTGATGACGAAAAACACTTTTTCCGCATAGTAAAGGCATCTTTCGGCCAAAGAAGAAAAACTCTCGCAAACTCACTTTCTTCAGGTCTCGGAAAAACAAAGGATGAAATTTTTTCGGCACTTGAGCAATGCGGACTCGGTCAAAACGCAAGAGCCGAGGAGCTTTCAATGGAAGATTTTGCTGCGCTTTCAAAACTTCTTTAAAATAGCAAGTTTGGAACGATTTTTTGTATTGCGGCAAATTGTGATAAATAGTATAATATAAACTGTGGTTCTATCCGCATTTTATAGAAAACTTAGGAGGAAATGAAAATGAAAAAGATTCTTGCATTTGTCCTTGCACTTGTTATGGTCCTTAGCTTTGCTGCTTGCGGCAAAACCGAAACCGTAAAATACGCAGTAAGCAACCTTGAAGGTGAAGTTGTTTACGAATTCGAAGTAGAGCTCACCGAGGGTGCAACCGCAGGTGACCTTCTCGAAAAAGGCCTTGTCGATAATGAAATCGACTATCAGAGAGTTGAAACCATGATTCAGTCTATCGGCGATTACGAGCAGGATTCCACCAACTGGACTTGCTGGTGGTCTGTTTATGTAAACGGCGAATATGGCCAGCTCGGTCTTTGGGAGCAGCCTGTTGTAGGCGGCGACCTTATCGAAATCAAACTCGAAAACTCTTTCGAAGGCTGATTTAAAAACGCTTAAAAAACACCTTTCCGAAATTCGGAAAGGTGTTTTTTTATATTCCCAAGCCTTATATATAATTATTTAATACTTGTATATTTAATATTATTTTGATATAATGTAATTTACGAAAATTTGCTCTGACGCATATAAACCGGGAAAAGTAGCATAATATAAAAAAACTCCGGAGGTTTATATTATGTCAGAGGAAATAAAAAACTGTAATGACAGCGAAAACGAAAAGGACGAAATTGAAATCCAAACAGACCAGATAATCGAAACGGGTTCTGTAATTAAAACAAAGGGAAAGCACTGTATACATTGCCTTACCGTTGTGGGACAGATTGAGGGACATTATATTCTTCCTCCTCAAAACAAAAGCACAAAGTATGAGCATGTAATACCTCAGCTTGTGGCAATAGAGGAGGACCCGGAGATTGAGGGACTTATCGTTATGCTGAACACCGTCGGCGGCGATGTGGAAGCAGGTCTTGCAATTGCGGAGCTTATTTCCGGAATGAGTAAGCCTACGGTTTCGCTTGTCCTCGGAGGAGGACATTCAATAGGAGTGCCCCTTGCCTGCTCCGCAAGAGAATCCTTTATTGTACCCTCCGCAACTATGACGATACATCCCGTAAGGATGAACGGTCTTGTACTTGGAGTGCCTCAAACGCTCTCATATTTTGATAAAATGCAGGAGCGCATTACAAAATTCGTAACCGAAAATTCCAATATAAAAGCCGACAGATTCCGTGAGCTTATGTTCACAACGGGTGAGCTTATTACCGATGTGGGAACGGTGCTCGACGGCGAAGCTGCTGTGGCAGAGGGACTTATAGATAATCTCGGCGGACTTTCCGATGCAATAAAATGCCTTTATTCTCAAATAGAAGGAGGAAAGGCAGAATGATGCTTTGGACTGTTGAGCCTTTCGACAGAATTTTTCCAACAGATATTCCCGAAACCGTTACAATGGATATTAAAAGCGGATATCTTGAAGGAAGAATGACCCCTGCGGGATTTACGGTATCACGCCTTATTTCAACGGATCTTAAAAATTATCTGAAAACGGAGTATTCTCCGGGTCACATAAGAAAATATTGAACTGCCGCAAAGCGGCTACATATAAGGAGAAAAAATGAGTATTTTTGATGCAGTTGTTCAGGGAATTATACAGGGACTAACGGAATTTCTTCCGGTATCATCAAGCGGACATCTTTCGGTATATCAGCATTTTACCGGAAACAGCGGTGAGGCAGCCGGAGTTTATTCGATTTTACTCCATTTAGGAACTCTCCTTGCGGTAATGATAGCTTTTTGGAGAGAAATTTTAGATATGATAAAGGAATTTTTCTCAATGGCAAAGGAAATTGTCTGCGGAAAATTCAAAAAGGAAAATATGACTGCCTCAAGAAGACTGATTTTTCTTTTCATAATAAGCCTTCTTCCCCTTTGTTTTTTCTATTTTATTTCCGATTTCTATTCATCCCTTTCCACCGATAACGATATAACTATTGAGGGAATTTGTTTCCTTTTAACAGCAGCTTTGCTCATAATTTCCGGAAAATGTGCAAAAGCAGGTGGAACAACCGCTGAAAATATGACCTGGAAACAGGCTCTCGGAATGGGAATAATGCAGGGAATTGCACCGCTTCCGGGACTTTCCCGTTCCGGTTCGACAATTTCGACAGGACTTATACTCGGTGTTTCAAGAGAAGAGGCGGTTTCCTTTTCATTCATAATGGGAATGCCCGCAGTTCTTGCGGCAAATCTTTTGGAAGTGCCTGCGGCAATTTCTGGTGATATTGATATAAATTGGACAGCAGCACTTATCGGAATGGCGGTTTCGCTTATAGTTGGAATTGCTGCAATAAAAACCGTAAAACTTCTCGTAAAAAATGATAAATTCACAAAGTTCGCATGGTACCTAATTCCTCTCGGTTTGATAATAACCGCCGTAGGTATATTTGAAAAAATCACAGGTACCGCTATAACATTTTAAGGAAGGCTGTTAAAAATGGCTGCAACAAAAAAGACGACAACAAAAAAGAGCACAAAATCCTCAACAAAAAAGCCCACCGCAGCGGAAATTTCCTCTCGCCGTCAGCTTTATGCAATAGGATTTTTCGTGCTCGGAATAATTTTCACCGCAATGACTCTCATCAAGGGCGAAAGTCTTTGGGAGAGTATGCACTATGCACTTTTCGGACTTTTCGGTTGGTGCGCCTATTTAATAGGCCCTATCTTTATATATCTTGCGGTAATGAATACCCTTGAAAAACCGACATTTTCAACCTCCGCTCAGGGCTATGAAAGCCTTGCGCTTATAATTCTCCTTTCGGGAATAACAACGGTTTTCAGCGAAAATATGGTGCTTGAGGGAAGTGTATTCCAAAAAATAGGTCTGCTTTATACATACGGAAAAGATTTCATCGGAGGAGGAGTCCTCTCAACAGTTTACGGACTCACCGCCATTGCCCTTATGGGCAGACTTGCCGCCGCAATAGTGGGAATTGTGCTTATAGTGGCAGTTATAATGCTCCTTACGGGAACAACCCTTATAGGTATCGCAAGGGATACAAAAAAAGTCGGTGAAAAGGTGAAAACCGTTTATACCGAACAGGTTGAACAGCATAAAATCGCTGCGGAAAATCGCAAGAATATCCAAATAGATATTCCCCTTGACGATGAACCGAAATACATTTCAAAGGAAAACGAGGATGTTGTAAAGCGTTCTAAGGAAAAACTTTTGGGAAAAGGCTCCGGAGAGCCTATATCAAAAATCCCTCCGGTCACCGAAAATGTATCCATGCCTAAAAAAGAGGATAGGGCAATAGATATTCCCCTTGATGATGAACCGGTTGCACCGATAACAACGGTAAATCAAACAAAGCCTTCGATTACAGCTGAAAAAGAGGCACCGATAAACGGCTTTAAAGCACATATGGATGTGGATGTTCCGAGTGTTGATGAAATCGAAGATTTTAAACCTGCAAAGGAACAAATGGCCGAAGCTGCCGCAAAAGATCCTAAATTAGAGGAACTTATCAGCAAGGCGATGGTTGACCAGGCAAATTCCAAAAAGATTGAAAAAGCGGAAATGAAGGTAATTGCCGATGAACAGCAAAAGCGTATAACCGAAATAATGGATGACCTTGATTCCATACCCTATGTTTTCCCGCCTACAAGTCTTCTTGAATCTCGAAAAAGCACTAACGATGAGGATATAACCGAGGAGCTTCGCAAAAATGCGGATATACTTACAAATACCCTCCAAAGTTTCGGTGTTTCAGCAAGGGTAATAGATATAAACCGAGGCCCTGCGGTAACGAGATATGAGCTTCAGCCCGGAGCGGGTGTCAAGGTCAGCAAAATTGCGAGCCTTTCGGACGACCTTGCCCTTAACCTTGCGGCAAAGGGTGTTCGAATTGAAGCACCTATTCCCGGAAAGGCCGCAGTAGGTATTGAGGTTCCGAATAAAAATCGTGATATCGTAAATATCCGTGATATCATAGAATCGGTTGAATTCCAAAATGCAAAATCAAAACTCACCGTTGCACTCGGAAAAGATATCGTAGGCAATGTTGTGCTTGCAGACCTTAAAGAGATGCCCCATCTTCTTGTAGCAGGTTCAACGGGCTCCGGTAAATCCGTCTGCATAAACTCTATGATAATTTCGCTCATATATAAATCGAGCCCCGATGAGGTAAAGCTTTTGCTTATTGACCCG
>CAZEKU010000005.1:13315-26222 GCA_964512935.1 uncultured Oscillospiraceae bacterium
CGTATATAACGGTATTCCCCATCTTCTTATTCCCGTTGTTACAGACCCGAGAAAAGCCGCAGGCGCACTTAACTGGGCGGTTTCCGAAATGCTCAAGCGTTATCAGCTCTTTGCGGATAACGGTGTCCGTGATATCGATGGATACAATAAGCTTGCGGACACAAGGGACGATATGCAGAGAATGCCTAAGGTTGTAATAATAATAGACGAGCTTGCCGACCTTATGATTGTAGCGTCAAGCGAGGTCGAGGATGCAATAAACCGCCTTGCTGCTTTAGCAAGAGCTGCAGGTATGCACCTTGTTGTTGCAACACAAAGACCCTCCGTCGATGTTATTACAGGTGTTATAAAATCCAACATAGGAAGCAGAATTGCATTCAAAACCGCATCTCAGGTTGACAGCCGCACTATAATTTCCGACGGAAGTGCGGAAAAACTTCTCGGAAAAGGCGATATGCTTTTCTATCCTCAAACGGATATGCGCCGTGTTCAAGGCTGCTTTGTAAGCGACAAAGAGGTCGAGGATGTGGTAAAATTTGTAAAGAACGGTGGAGTTGCCTCCTACGATGAAGCTATTCTCGATGATATCGAAAAGCTTTCCGTAAAAGAAAAAGGCAAAAAATCCTCCGATGAAACCGCAACCGATGGAGGCGGTTTCGATGACGGTGACGAAATGCTCGATGCCGCAATCGAATGTGTAATAGAAATGGGCATGGCCTCAACTTCAATGCTCCAGCGCAAGCTCAAGCTCGGATACGCAAGAGCCGCAAGGATAATTGACCAAATGGAGGAAAGAGGAATTGTAGGTCCCTTTGAGGGAAGTAAACCTCGTCAGGTGCTCATAAGCAAGGAACAGTGGCTTGAAAAACAGCTGCAAAGTGACGACTGATTTTATTAAAAACCAAGGAGGAAAAAGCTTTGGGATTTTTCAGCAAAATTAGCGAAGGACTTAAAAAAACAAGGGATTCTCTTAAAGAACGCTTTGACGATGTTTTTTCGGGAAAAAGCGTTGATGATGACCTTTTTGATGATTTGGAGGAGGCACTTGTCCTTGCGGACACAGGTGCTGTAACCGCCGGAGCAATTTGTGATGAACTTCGCAAAAGAGTAAAAAAAGAGGGAATTTCCGATGCGGAAAAGGTTCGTGAAATGATGTATGAGGTCGTTGCGGAAATGCTCCGAGGCGGACAGGAACTCAATATCGAAAATAAACCCGCAATAATTATGATGATCGGTGTTAACGGTGCGGGAAAAACCACAACTATAGGAAAGCTTGCCAAAAACTTTATAGATGACGGCAAAAAAGTTGTGGTAGCAGCAGCGGATACCTTCCGTGCTGCGGCAATAGATCAGCTTGAAGTATGGACGGAGCGCTGCGGTGCGGAGCTTATTAAACATTCCGAAGGCTCCGACCCTGCCGCAGTTGTTTTCGATGCTATTGCAGCAGGAAAAGCAAGAAAAGCGGATGTCATAATCTGCGATACCGCAGGCCGTTTACAAAATAAAAAAGGTCTTATGGATGAGCTTGCAAAAATAGGCAGAGTTATCGAGCGTGAGGCACCGGATTCCTCCGTTGAAACTTTGCTTGTGCTTGACGGAACAACCGGACAAAATGCACTTAATCAGGCAAGAGAATTCGGAAATGCCTGCCCTATAACGGGAATTGTACTTACAAAACTTGACGGTACAGCAAGGGGCGGTGTCGTTATAGGAATCCGCAAGGAACTCGGTATTCCGATAAAATTCATAGGCGTAGGCGAAAAAGCAGAGGATCTCAGACCCTTCGATCCGGATGATTTCGCTAAAGCAATTTTTCAGTAAAACACAAAACCAACAAAAAACTAATATAAAATAAGGAGAAATTTGAATGATAACTACTAAACAGCGTGCATATCTTCGCTCACTTGCAAACGGAATTCCCGCAATTCTTCAAGTAGGCAAAGAGGGCATCACCGAGGCACTTGTCAAAAATATTGATGAGGCTCTCGATGCAAGAGAAATCGTAAAGGTTTCCGTACTTGAAACCTCACCCGTTTCCGCAAAGGAAGCAATCGAGGAAGTAATGAACAAAATAAATGGCTGCGAGGCCGTACAGGTTATCGGCAGAAAATTCGTTGTATACAAACGCAATCTTAAAGAGCCGAAAATAATTCTTCCATAAAGGAGAAACCATGAGGATCGGTATTTACGGAGGAAGCTTTGACCCCGTTCATGTGGGACATCTCAATGCCGCTCTCACATTTAAAGAGGAGCTTTCTCTCGATAAAATAATAATAATCCCGGCGTATAAACCGCCCCATAAAAAAGGACTTGCAATGACTCCGTCGGAGCACCGTATGAATATGTGCAAAATTGCCTTCGGTGGGCTTGATGGATTCGAAGTGTCGGATATTGAAATAAAGCGTGAAGACGAGGGCTATATGGCAGATACCGTAGAGCAGCTTCGTGAAATTTATCCCGACGATGAATTTTTCCTGCTTATGGGTGGAGATATGCTCTTATATTTTCAGCATTGGTACGCATGGCACAAAATCACCGATGAAGCTGTGCTTGCGGTAGCCGCAAGAAACTGGGAGGACGATTCCGCAATGGAAGCGGAGGCTGCGGTTTTAAGGAGCTATGGTGCTGAAATAATTATCGTGCCCATTGATGTAAAAGAAATTTCATCAACTGCCGTAAGGGAGGCTGTCCGCCGCTCGGACGATATCTCCTCAATGGTACCTGAGGGTGTGGATGATTATATTTGGGATCATTATCTTTACTACAACTGACCTAAACACGGAGGCAAAAAATGCTTAAAAAAACGATAACCCTTTTCGCATCGGTAACAGCAGCAACAACAGTTTTGCTCACTGCTTGTTCCGTAGGCTGGAAAGAAAGCTATGAGGGATTTCTCGATGACCTTATGGGCAAGGTAGATGTAACTCAAGAGCTTAGAAATATCAACACCGAAGAAGTTATCAGAGAAAATCTTGAGGGCTACAGCTCCGGACAGACAATTTGGTTTCAGTCGGATGACTTTGACGGTGACGGTACAACCGAGGCTTTCGCTTTTTGCGGAAAAGCAGGTTCACAGTATCTCGAAGGTGTCCTTTGGTATGTGAACGAAAACTATGCCGTAGAGCTTTGCGAAAGCGGTAAATGGGAAAATCCCGAAATTATTGAAATTGACGGAACAAATTTCCTCTTTGCCGAAAATTATGATGACGGATTTACCTATGTTTTCGGAATTGAAAACAGCAAGGTATATGAAACTGCCGTTTCCGGAAAATTCTCTAACCTTGAATATCAAGGAGGAATTGATTTCACCGCAGAGTTCACCTCTTACGACTATTACGATGACGATGAACTTTCCAAAAATGAAGAACCCACCACCAAAAAATATTGGTTCTACCTTAAAGACGGTGAATTTTACGAATACGGCGCAGACGATTCTCTCCGCCGTGCGGATTTGAGAAAATATAAGGCTGGCTCCGATGTAATGGATGAAATTTACAGTAAGGGCCTTATAGATGAACTTCTCAAGAAATATTATCCCAATGCAGATGAGGAAACTCTTGCCTATATTGCCGAGGAGGCAGGCTATTTCCACAGCATAATGCTGCGTGAAAACGGAATACTCAACCTCAACTTCTACGGAGCATATGATGACTGCTTCTATGTAACCTTCGCTGTAAGCGAAACCGGCTCCGAAATGATAGACTGCGGCAGAGGATTCTACCTTCCCGCAGCAGTTGAGGCAATAGCAACATATCCCACAAAAGAGGCAGAATAATGGATACCCTTAAATTCTGTCGCCTTTCAAAAGAGGAACTTTTGTCGGTGCTCAAATCAAGAATGAATGAGCACCGATATGAGCATTCCCTCAATGTTGCAGAAAGAGCCGTGTTTTTAGCAAAAAAATACGGAGCTGACCCTGAAAAAGCCGAGTTTGCAGGGCTTGTTCACGATATTTGCAAGGGAATTGCCCCTGAAGAACAGCTTGCTTTGATAAAAAACGCAGGCATAAGCCTTGATGAGGATACATTAAATTCGCCTGCGCTTTGGCATTCAATAGCGGGTGCAGTATACTGTGAGCACGAGCTTTTTGTGAAAGATAGGGATGTGCTCAACGCAGTGAGATATCATACCTCCGGAAGGGGAGGTATGAGCATCCTTGAAAAGGTGGTCTATATGGCTGACCTTACAAGCGCAGAAAGAAACTATCCCGATGCGGAATATACCCGAAATCTTACAGATGAAAGCCTTGATGAAGGAATAGCCTATGGAGTTTCCTGGATAGCAGGTGACCTTAAAAGAAAAAATCTTCCCTGCGGAAAGGATACCGAGGCCCTTTTGGAAGAATATAAATCAATTATCATAAAAACAGAAAGGAATGAAATTATGGAATCTAAAGAACTTGCACTTAGAATAGCTAAAATTCTCGACAGCAAAAAAGCAATCGGACTTCGTGTGCTCAAAATAGGCGATATAAGCAGCATTGGCGATTATTTTGTAATTGCCTCCGCAAATAACAAAAGCCATGTACAGTCCCTTTGTGACGATGTAGATTTTGCCCTCGGTCATGAGGACGGAATCGCTCCCGAAAGAGTTGAAGGCTATGCCTCCGCAAGCTGGATACTTATGGACTATTCAAGTGTTATCGTACATATTTTTAACGAGGAAGTTCGTGAGTTCTATTCTCTTGAACGCCTTTGGTCCGATGCAAAAATCGAGGAGATAGATTTTTCCGAGGAAAAATAATGCAAAACCGATAAAAGGGATTTTTTCAAAAATCCCTTGACAAAGCCTATTTAATATTGTTATTATACATTTAATATGTTAAATGCTTTGACAAAGAAAAGTAATCCGTTTTTTCGTTTAAAGAGAGCCGCAGTAAGGTGCGATGCGGCAGCGTTTTACGGATGAACTCACTTTCGAGCAGCCGGAGGAAACCGCTTTTGCGGAAGTAAAACCGGACGGCACCGCCGTTATACGGATTTGAGCCGGGCGCTGTTTGCGTCAACGAAAGTGGTACCGCGGGTAAAATTGTTCCCGTCTTTCGATTAAATCGAAAGACGGGATTTTTTTATTTGCAGTATCATTCTGATAAGGCAGAATTATTGAAATAAATTGGAGGAACCGAAAAATGAAAGGCTATGATTACGCTGCCATTGAAAAAAAGTGGCAGGATATATGGGATGAAAAAAAGCCCTATGCCGCAACAGATGATTACACAAAACCCAAATACTATGCACTTGTAGAATTCCCCTATCCCTCCGGTCAGGGACTTCATGTAGGACATCCCCGCTCCTATACTGCTCTTGATATAGTTGCAAGAAAAAAGAGAATGCAGGGCTATAATGTCCTTTATCCTATGGGTTGGGATGCTTTCGGACTTCCTACCGAAAACTTTGCAATCAAAAACCATATCCATCCCGAAATTGTTACCGCAAACAATGTTGCCCATTTTAAGGCACAGCTTAAATCTCTCGGACTTTCCTTTGACTGGGACCGTGAGGTAAATACCACCGACCCTAACTATTATAAATGGACTCAGTGGATATTCCTTCAGCTTTACAAACGCGGACTTGCATACAAAAAAGAGGCAAATGTAAACTGGTGTACCGGATGTAAGGTAGTTCTTGCAAACGAAGAGGTTGTAAACGGAGTTTGCGAGCGCTGCGGAAGCGAAGTTGTCCATAAAGTAAAATCTCAGTGGATGCTCAAAATCACCGAATATGCACAGCGCCTTATTGATGACCTTGCAGAGGTCGATTATATCGACAGAGTAAAAACAAGTCAGATCAACTGGATAGGTCGTTCAACAGGTGCAGAGGTTGATTTCAACACAACTCTCGGTGATAAGCTCACAGTATATACAACCCGCTGCGATACCCTTTTTGGTGCAACCTATATGGTAATGAGCCCCGAGCATGAATATATCGAAAAATGGGCTGACAGACTAGAAAATATAGACGAAGTCCGTGCATATCAGGCAGAAGCAGCAAAAAAATCCGATTTCGAGCGTACCGAGCTTGCAAAGGATAAAACCGGTGTTATGCTCAAAGGCGTAAAGGGAATTAACCCCGTTACCGGAAAAGAAATTCCGATATTCATTTCCGACTATGTACTTACCTCCTACGGAACAGGCGCAATAATGGCTGTTCCCGCACACGATACCCGTGACTGGGAATTTGCAAAGAAATTCAATCTTCCGATAATCGAGGTCGTAAAAGGCGGTAATGTTGAGGAGGAGGCATATACCGATTGTTCCGACGGAGTTATGGTAAACTCCGGATTTGAGGACGGAATGACCGTTGCAGAGGCTAAAAAGGCTATGATCGAATATCTTGAAAAAGAGGGAATCGGTCATGCAAAGGTAAACTATAAGCTCCGTGACTGGGTATTCAGCCGTCAAAGATATTGGGGCGAGCCCATTCCTATGATCTATTGTGAAAAATGCGGATGGCAGCCTGTTCCGGAGGATCAGCTCCCGCTTCTCCTTCCCGAAGTAGAATCCTATGAGCCCACCGATACCGGTGACAGCCCTCTTTCTAAAATGACCGATTGGGTCGAAACAACCTGTCCCTGCTGCGGAGGACACGCACACCGTGAAACCGATACAATGCCTCAGTGGGCAGGCTCCTCATGGTATTTCCTCCGTTATTGCGATCCTAAATGCGATACCGGAATTGCATCTAAAGAGGCACTTGATTATTGGATGCCCGTAGATTGGTATAACGGCGGTATGGAGCATACAACTCTCCATCTTCTTTATAGCCGTTTCTGGCATAAATTCCTCTATGACATCGGCGCTGTTTCCACAAAAGAACCCTATTCCAAGCGCACAAGCCACGGAATGATTCTCGGTGAGAACAATGAAAAAATGTCTAAGAGCCGTGGAAATGTAGTAAACCCCGATGATGTAATTCGTGATTACGGTGCAGATACTCTCCGCCTTTATGAAATGTTCATAGGCGATTTTGAAAAGGCTGCTCCTTGGAATACAAACTCCATTAAAGGCTGCAAGCGTTTCCTCGACAGAGTTTGGGCACTTCAGGATATTATGTCCGGTGAGGGAATCCGTCCCGAGCTTGAAAGCAATTTCCATAAGACCATCAAAAAAGTCGGTGAGGATGCGGATAATCTTAAAGCAAACACCGCCATTGCCGCAATGATGACCCTTATGAACGATATAACCGCAACAGGCAGCATCACTAAGGACGAATACGAAACCTTTATAACAATCCTCAACCCCTTTGCACCTCATATCACCGAAGAAATTTGGCAGATACTCGGCCACGATGAGCTCCTTTGCAAACAGAGCTGGCCTAAATATGACGAGGCAAAATGCGTTGACGCAACTGTTGAAATGGTAGTTCAGCTTTGTGGAAAAATCAAAGCAAGAATAAATGTTGCAGCAGATTCCGATAAAGATACCTGCATAAACGCAGCAAAAGAGGCTCTTGCAAAAGAGCTTGAGGGCAAAACAATTCTCAAAGAGATTTTTGTCCCCGGAAAGCTTATAAACTTTGTAGCAAAATAATTCAAAATTATGGTGGGGGCAAAAGCTCCCACCAATTTTTAGGAAGGAAAAGCTTATGAATCAAAAAATGCTTTGGCAATATGCAAGACTTGTTGTGGGAGTGGGAATAAATCTTCAAAAGGGACAGAATCTTGTAATAAACTGCCCCGTTGACTGTGCTGAATTCGGAAGACTTCTTACAACAGCAGCCTATGACCTCGGCGCAAAAGATGTAATTATGCTTTGGCGTGACGATTATTGCACAAGAGAACATTGGCTCCGTGCAGATGACAGCCTTTTCGACGGAGTTTATTCATGGGATGCAGATAGACTCAACACCCTTGCAAAAGAGGGAGCGGGATATATTTCCGTATCTGCTGCAGACCCCGAAAACCTTAAAGGCGTTGACCCTAACCGCCTTTGCAGATACGATATCGGTGCAAACCGTGATCTCAAGGATTTCTATAACCTTGAAATGACTAACGGATTCCCCTGGTGTGTTGCCGCAGCACCTATAAAAGCCTGGGCAGAAAAGGTTTTTCCGGATCTTAAAGGCGAGGACGCAATCGAAAAACTTTGGGATGCAATTTTCAAAATGGTTCGCATAACCGAGGATGGCGATGCGGTTGAAGAATGGAGAAAACATTGCGAAAATCTTGAACGCAGAGCAAAAATCCTCACAGAGCATAATTTTGCCTCCGTACATTATAAAAACTCCCTCGGAACAGATCTCACCGTTGAACTTCCGGAAAATCACCGTTGGCTTGCAGGAGGCGATACCTCTAAAGCCGGATTTAAGTTTGTGGCAAATATGCCCACCGAGGAGATTTTCTCCGCACCTAAGCGTGACGGTGTAAACGGTGTGCTCTATTCCGCAAAACCCTTGGTGCTCAACGGAAATATCGTTGAGGGTATCAGATTTGAGTTTGAAAACGGAAAAATCGTAAAGGCAACTGCCGAAAAGGGTGAGGAAGTGCTGAATAAAGCTCTCGATACGGATGAAAACAGCCGTTATCTCGGTGAAATTGCACTTGTTCCCTACGATTCACCCATTTCAAACAGCAAAATAACCTTCTATAATACCCTTTTCGATGAAAACGCATCCTGCCATTTTGCCTTCGGTGAAGCCTATCCCTCAAGTATCGAGGGCGGCGACGATATGACCGAGGAGGAGCTTTTCGCCCGTGGAATTAACGCAAGCGCAGGAGTTCATGTGGACTTTATGGTAGGAACAGAGGACCTTTCGATAATTGGCACCAAAAAGAACGGCGAAAAGGTAACTGTTTTCGAAAACGGAAATTTTGTATTTTAAAATATCCCTCGAAAAGCGCAGTAAAGACATATTCCGCCAACGATGCCGGGTGTTTTGAAAGTTTTAGAAAATTCTTTCAATAAAACAAAAACCGCATAAAAAAGCCTTCCGAAGAAAACACCCTTTTAATGGGGTTAATACAAAATTAACAAAAATAGTGGAAATTTTGTACTTGACACAAAGGGACTTGGAGTATATAATAAGACTGTTACATTTATGTACAAAGAACAATTTTTGTTCTTAGCTCCAGCCCAATGGCGAAGGAGGGAAACAGATTATGGCAGAAATTCATGTAAAAGAAAACGAATCTCTTGACAGCGCACTCAGACGTTTTAAACGTTCCTGCGCTCGCTCCGGCGTTCTTGCAGAAGTCAGAAAGCATGAATGCTATGAGAAGCCTTCGGTAAGACGTAAAAAGAAATCCGAGGCAGCTCGTAAGAGAAAGTATTGATTTCTAACGAAAAAAAGAGGATGGCGGACGGCTTTGGCTGTCCGCTTTCTTGTTATCAGCTGAAAGGAGAAACAGCTTGTCACTTTTAAAACCGAATTACCGATTCAATTGCGTAACGGATATTACTGCGGAGGATCTTGAAAAAGCAGGGGTGAAGCTTGTTTTGCTCGATGCAGACAACACAATTTCTCTCCATGGTTCACAGGAACCTTTTGAGGGTGTTGTCCAATGGATAGAAAATGTTAGAAAAAACAAAATTGAGCTTATTATAATTTCAAATAACAGCGAAGAAAGAATAAAACCCTTTGCAAATAAACTAAAACTTCCTTTCGTAAGCAAAAGTAAAAAGCCTTTGCCTAATGGCTTTAAAAAGGCCTGCAAAATGTTTAATTTGACACCGAAGGACTGTGCGGTAATAGGTGATCAGATTTTTACGGATGTGCTTGGCGGAAGAATTTTCGGCGCAAAGGTTTTTCTTACGGAGCCTCTCGGACCCGAAACCGATTTTTTCATTAAAATGAAACGCAAAATCGAAAAATACATAAGATAATGAAGTGGAGGAAATAATAATGGACAGAATTAAAAAACTTTCACAGATGCTCCCGGAGGATATAGATGCTGCACTCATCACCTCCGATGTAAACCGCCGCTACTATACCGGCTTTGTTTCAAGTGCAGGCGCACTTCTTGTTACAAGAAAGGAAGCTGTGCTCCTTCTTGACAGCCGCTATGTTGAAGCGGGAACAAAGGCTGTTACCGATGCAAAGGTAATTCTTATGACCGATATGGCAAAACAGCTCAACGAGCTTTTTGAGGAATTCGGTGTAAAAACAATCGGTATTGAATCCGGATATTTGACTGTCGAAAGCCTTTTCAGCCTTCGTAAAGTTCTTAATGTTGAAATTCTCGATGACCCCAGACTCAACTCCGTTATCCTTAATCAGAGAAAAATAAAATCCGAGGATGAGATGAAAGAAATCCGTGCTGCACAGGCAATTACGGATAAGGCTTTCCTCCATATGCTCGAAATTATAAAACCCGGCCTTTGCGAAAAAGACCTTCAGCTTGAGCTTGACTATTTCATGCTCAAAAACGGTGCAACCGGCCTTGCATTTGAAACAATTCTCGCAGCAGGCGCAAACGGATCCATGCCCCATGCTGTTCCCAGCATGAATGTTATCAAAGAGGGCGATTTTGTAACAATGGATTTCGGTGCAGCACATAATGGCTATTGCTCCGATATGACAAGAACCGTTGCAGTAGGTAAAATTTCCGAGGAGCAGGAAAAGGTCTATAACCTTGTTCTTAATGCACAGCTTGCAGCTATTGATGCTGTAAAAGCGGGAATTCCCTGCAATTCCGTCGATGCAGTTGCAAGAGATATGATCTACGGCGCAGGCTATGAAGGTAAATTCGGTCATGGTCTCGGCCATAGCCTCGGACTTGAAATACACGAGAATCCGAGATTCTCTCCCCTTTGCTCCGAACTTACCGAAGAAGGTATTGTAATGAGCGTTGAACCCGGTATCTATCTTGACGGAAAATTCGGTGTTCGTATCGAGGATATCGTCATGGTCACAAAAGACGGCTGTGATGTTATCACCAAAAGCGAGAAGAAACTTATAACCCTTTAATGTTTTATTCGAGCACCGGTGAGCACCATCGGTGCTCAAACTTTTTACATAAAAATAAAAAGGAAGTTTATATATGAGATTGTTTATTGCCATCTGCGTTTGCAGAGTGCTTTATTTTGTAGGTCGCCTTATAGGAAAAGGAACTGCAAAGCCGGGTGATATCGCAAGAGTTTTTTGCCCAAAGGTACTTTCCCGTCTTAAATTTGACGGAAAGATAATCTGCATCACCGGTACAAACGGAAAAACCACAACTTCGAATATGGTAACACATATTCTCAGAGAAAACGGTTTTTCAGTAATAAATAACAGCTTCGGCTCAAATATGCTCGGCGGAATAACCACCTCACTGCTTACAAACTGCACCTTCGGCGGAAAAGTTAAGGCGGATTATTCCGTACTTGAAATAGATGAGCGATGGCTGCGTTTTCTTGTAAAAGAAATAAAACCCGATTATCTTCTCATAACAAACCTGCTCCGTGACCAAATTGTAAGAAACTGCTGCCCGGAGATTGTTCTTGAAAAGATTAAAATGGGAATAACCCCCGGAACAACCCTTATTCTCAATGCAAACGACCCTGTTTCACAGCAGGTGAGTTGGAATGTGGAAAATCCGGTGGTATGGTTTGCTCTCGGTGAAAACGAGCGTTCCACAAAAGAATGCAGAAGCGGTACAAATGATGCAAAGGTCTGCCCGAAATGTATGCACAGCCTTTCCTATGATTATTATCATTATAACCATGTAGGCTCATTCCACTGCGAAAACTGCGGATTTGAATGTCCTAAAGCGGATTTCATCGGTACCGATATGGATTTTAACGAACCTTCCCTTGCTGTGAACGGAAAAAGAGTTAAACTCGGATTCGATGCGACCTATTTTATGTTTAACACCGTAGCAGCCTCTGCAATCTGCTGCACCGCTGCAAAAATGGAACTTCAAAAAGTCCTTTCCGCAGCAGAAAGCTTTGATATAGGCGTCACAAAGCGCTATGAGGAGCTTACTGTGCTCGGAAGAAAATGTCAGCTTATTCTTACAAAACAAAACCCTGCGTCCGTTGACCAAAGCGTTGATTTTGTTTCGGAAAAAGAATCTCCGAGAACACTTATAATAATATCCAATAATATGTTCCATACCGAACATAAAGATGTACTCTTTATGTATGATGTTGCCTACGAAAACCTTAAAGATGTAGAGCATATCATAATTGTCGGAAAACGCCGCTACGATATGGCTGTGCGCCTTAAATTTGCGGATGTTGATATGGAAAGGGTACAGATTTGCGACAGAGATGAGGAAATCTGTTCCTGCCTTGAAAAAACCGAGGGAAATATCTATGTTATGACCTCCTCCGTTTTTTCAAATGAAGATAAATTCTTAGAGGAGCTGAGAAAATTATGAGAAAAATAAATATACTCAACCTCTACGGTGATGCCCTTGACCTCAACGGTGATGGAAAAAATATAACCGCATTTGAAAAACGCCTTGAAGAAATGGGCTATGATTATGAAACAAAAACCATAGGCGTCGGTGACGATATCGACCTTTCAGATTTCGATATTGTTTTTATGACACATGGAAAACCCCATAATGTCTCCGCATTAAGCGAGCATTTCGTTAAATATAAGGAAAATATATTAAATTATATAAATTCCGGAAAAACCTTTGTGGCAACGGGAAGCTCTAATATGCTTTTCGGAAAAAGCTTTTCAATGCTTGACGGAAAAACTTATGAGGGAATAGGACTTTTTGACTGCACCGCAGAGGAATTTGACGGACTTTATGTAAGCGATGCTGTGCTTACACCCGAATTTGCTCCTGATGAAAAGGTTTTCGGAATTTATTACCGCTGCGAAAGCGTTAAATTCAATACCTCTAACGAAAACCGCCTTTTCAAGGTTATTAAAGCGGACGGGGGCAGAGGCTCAATAGGCGAGGGCGAAGGCTGTCGCTTTAAGAACCTTTTTGCAACATGGTGCCTCGGCCCTATGCTTATAAGAAACCCCGT